>NZ_JBEZJZ010000214.1:0-4955 GCF_040651455.1 Streptomyces sp. NPDC048483 | reverse complement strand
GGTGCGCAGTGAGCGGCCGAGGAGGTCGGGCAGGCCCGATTCGGTGTCGTCGTCGGCGTTGAGGTAGCCGGGCGGGGCGCCCTGGTGGTGATGCCGGACGGGCGGTCGGCGGCCCGGGTGGACGCGGCGTTGACCGAGCTGGTGGGGCGGGGGATGCATACCGTGCTGGTGGCGGACTCCGGACCCGAGGAGCGCTACCGCCGCTGGCTGGCGATACGCCGGGGCGCGGTGCGGGCCGTGGTCGGCACCCGCGCCGCCATGTACGCACCGGTGGCGGATCTGGGGCTCGTCGCCATCTGGGACGACGGAAACTCCAGCCACAGTGACACCAACGCCCCTTACCCGCACGCCCGTGACGTCCTGCTGCTGCGGGCAGTCCAGGAGAAGGCGGCCTGTCTGGTGGGAGACCTGGGGCGCACGGTCGAGGCCACGCAGCTGGTGGAGAACGGCTGGGCGCGGCCGCTGGAGGCCGGGCGCGAACAGGTGCGCGCCGCCGGGCCGTTGATCCGTACGGTCGACGATGTGGAGGCGGCGCGCGATGAGGCCGCGCGCGCCGCCCGGCTGCCGTCGCTCGCCTGGCAGACGGCGCGCGCGGGGCTGACCCGGGGGCCGGTGCTGGTGCAGGTGCCGCGCCGGGGGTACGTACCGAGGCTGGCCTGCGCGCGGTGCCGTGAGCCCGCGCGCTGCCGGCACTGCGCCGGGCCGCTGGAGGCGGAGGGCAACGACCGGGCGATGGAGTGCGGTTGGTGCGGGCGACAGGCGCCGGACTGGCACTGCGCGGAGTGCGGGGGCACCCGGCTGCGGGCCCAGATCGTCGGGGCGCGGCGCACGGCGGAGGAGCTGGGGCGGGCGTTCCCGGCCGTTCCGGTGCGTACCTCCGGGCGTGACCACATCCTCGATACGGTGCCCGACCGGCCCGCTCTCGTCGTCTCCACGCCGGGCGCGGAGCCCGTGGCCGAAGGCGGTTATGCCGCCGCCCTCCTCCTTGACGGCTGGGCGCTGCTGGGGCGGCCGGATCTGCGGGCGGGGGAGGAGGCGCTGCGGCGCTGGCTGGGGGCCGCTGCCCTGGTGCGGGGGCACGCGGAGGGCGGCACGGTGGCGGTGATTGCGGAGCCGACGCTGCGGCCGGTGCAGGCGCTGGTGCGGTGGGATCCGGTCGGGCACGCCGTACGGGAGCTGGCCGAGCGGGCCGAGCTCGGGTTTCCTCCGGTGTCGCGGATGGCGTCGGTGGCCGGGCGGGCGGAAGATGTCGCCGAACTGCTCGATGCCGCCGAACTTCCCTCCGGTGCCGAGGTGTTGGGGCCGGTGCCGCTGCCGGTGCCGGATCCGGGGCGGCCTCGCCGGGCGGGGGATCCGCCGCCGGGGGAGACGTGGGAGCGGGCGCTCGTACGGGTGCGGCCGGGGCAGGGCGCGGCGCTTGCGGCGGCGCTCAAGGCGGCGCGTGCGGCGCGGCTGGTCAAGCGGGAGGGAGAGACGGTACGGCTACGGATCGATCCGCCCGATCTGGGGTGAGCGGCCCCGCGTACGGCGCCGCCCCGGGAGGGCGGTCTACGGGTGGTCCCGGGGCGTTGGCGAGCGTCGATGTGCCCATGGGCACCAAACCCGTGGGCGGTGTCAGCCGTTGCGGGGACCGGGGAAGGCGCCCGGCCGGGCCTCGTCACGGCTCGCGGCGGTCGGCTGCGCGGGCAGGGAGCGGGCGGCGGGCACGGAGGGTGTCCCGGGCAGGCCCGCGGCCACGCCGACCGTGCGGGACGACGAGGTCTCCGCCGGACGCTCGCCGCCGTCGGCCGCGGGCTGGGCGGTGGCCCGGCGGGCACCGTAACGCCGGTGCACCGCCTGCTTGGTGACGCCGAGCGCCGAGCCCACCGCGTCCCAGGAGAACCCCAGCGAACGGTCGAAGTCGACCGCCGCCGTGACGAGTGTCTCGACGCTGTCCCGCAGCTCCTGGGCCAGGCGTACCGTCGGGGCGGGCGCGCGCCCGTAGACGACGAAGCCCGCGGAGGGGCCCGTGCGGCGCGGCCGGTAGACATTGCCGAGCTGAGCGGTCAGGGTGCGCAGCGCGTCCACCTGCCGGCGGACCCGCTCGATGTCCCGTACCAGGAGATGCAGGCTGGCGCGTGCCTGGGCGTCGTGGGTTGCGTGGTCGGCCATGAGCGAGCCTCTCGAACCGGCGTCAAATAGGACGGATGAAGCGACGGGTACATGCGATCGGGCCGCCAAAGCGGCCCGTCATGGGTCAATGCTGTTTGACCAACGCGACAGGAGCGGCTCTGGTCACGGTATGGGGGCGTACGAGCTTCCGTGCGAGGCGCGGACGGATTCGCGCGCCCCCTGGGGGCCCGGCAGCGGAGCCCTGTCCGCAGTCCGCCCCGCGACGCCGGGTCAGGACCCATAGACTGGTGCGTCGTTCCGCTGCGTGTGAGAGGTAGTGCGCCACCTATGAGGCTCGTCTTCGCCGGCACCCCCGAGGTTGCCGTGCCCGCCCTCGATGCCCTGATCGCCTCGGACCGGCACGAGGTCGTGGCCGTCGTGACCCGGCCCGATGCGCCGGCCGGCCGCGGCCGCAGGCTGGTCGCGAGCCCCGTCGCGGAACGGGCGGAGGAGGCGGGCATCGAGGTCCTCAAGCCCGTCAAGCCGCGCGACGAGGACTTCCTGGCGCGGCTGCGGGAGATCGCCCCGGACTGCTGCCCGGTGGTCGCCTACGGCGCGCTGCTGCCCAAGGTCGCCCTGGACATCCCCGCCAAGGGGTGGGTCAATCTGCATTTCTCGCTGCTGCCCGCGTGGCGTGGCGCGGCGCCCGTACAGCATGCCGTCCTTGCGGGTGACGAGGTGACCGGCGCCGCGACCTTCCAGATCGAGCAGGGGCTGGACTCCGGACCGGTCTTCGGCGTGCTGACGGAGCAGATCCGGCCCACCGACACCAGCGGCGATCTGCTCACCCGGCTGGCGTTCGCGGGCGCCGGACTGCTCAGCGCGACGATGGACGGCATCGAGGACGGCACCCTGCAGGCCGTCCCGCAGCCGGCCGAGGGCATCACCCTCGCGCCGAAGATCGAGGTCGAGGACGCCAAGGTGGACTGGACGGCGCCCGCCCTGCGCGTCGACCGTCTCGTCCGGGCCTGTGCGCCCGCGCCCGGCGCCTGGACGGACTTCCGCGGCGAGCGCCTCAAGCTGATGTCGGCCGCCCTGGCGGAGGGCCGTACGGACGGGGACCTCGCACCCGGCGAACTCGCCGTCACCAAGAAGGCGGTGTACGTCGGCACCGGCAGCCACGCCGTCGAACTCCTCTGGGTCCAGCCGCAGGGCAAGAAGCCGATGAAGGCCGCCGACTGGGCCCGCGGCGTACGGATCGAGGCCGGGGAGAGGCTGGGCGACGCCCCCTGAGGGCGGGCGTAGGCTGGGGCCGAACCCCTCCTCTTGTATCCGGAGCACCTTTCTGTGAGTCAGCAGCCGCCCCGCCGCCACGGCACCCGCAAGCCCTATCGCCGCCCGCAGAAGGACCCGGTCCGGGTCCTCGCGTTCGAGGCGCTGCGGGCCGTCGACGAGCGGGACGCGTACGCGAATCTCGTACTGCCGCCGCTGCTGCGCAAGGCGCGGGAGGGCGGCGACTTCGACAGCCGGGACGCGGCGCTGGCGACCGAGCTGGTGTACGGCTCGCTGCGCCGGCAGGGCACCTATGACGCGATCATCGCGCAGTGTGTGGACCGGCCGCTGCGGGAGGTCGACCCGCCGGTGCTGGACGTGCTGACGCTCGGCGCGCATCAGCTGCTCGGCACGCGGATTCCCACGCACGCCGCGGTCAGTGCGAGCGTCGAGCTGGCGCGGGTGGTGCTGGGCGACGGGCGGGCGAAGTTCGTCAATGCGGTGCTGCGCAAGGTCGCGGCGCACGATCTGGACGGCTGGCTGGAGCGGGTCGCGCCGGACTACGACAAGGATCCCGAGGACCACCTCGCCGTGGTGCACGCCCACCCGCGGTGGATCGTGTCCGCCCTGTGGGACGCCCTCGGCGGCGGCCGGGCGGGTATCGAGGACCTGTTGGACGCGGACAACGAGCGGCCCGAGGTCACGCTGGTGGCGCGGCCGGGCCGGGCCACCGCCGAGGAGCTGGTGGCCGCCGTCGGCGAGGACAGTGCGCTGCCGGGCCGCTGGTCCCCGTATGCGGTGCGGCTCGCGGAGGGCGGCGAGCCGGGCGCGCTGGACGCCGTGCGCGAGGGGCGCGCCGGCGTCCAGGACGAGGGCAGCCAGCTCGTCGCGATCGCCCTGGCCGATGCGCCGCTCGAGGGCCCCGACCGGGCCTGGCTCGACGGCTGCGCGGGCCCCGGCGGCAAGGCGGCACTGCTGGCCGCGCTGGCCGCACAGCGCGGTGCCGCCCTGCTGGCGTCGGAGAAGCAGCCGCACCGCGCGCGCCTGGTGGCGCGTGCCCTCGAGGGCAACCCCGGCCCGTACCAGGTCATCGCCGCCGACGGCACCCGCCCCGCCTGGCGCCCAGGAGCCTTCGACCGCGCCCTGGTGGACGTACCGTGCACGGGCCTGGGTGCCCTGCGCCGCCGCCCCGAGGCCCGCTGGCGCCGCCGTCCCGAGGACCTGGACGGCTTCGCCCCGCTCCAGCGCGACCTGCTCCGCCAGGCCGTGGCGGCCGTACGGATCGGCGGCGTCGTCGGCTATGCCACCTGCTCACCCCATCTCGCCGAGACGCGCGCCGTGGTGGACGACGTCATCAAGGGCCGCGGCGGCCCGGCCGTCGACGTGGAGTTCATCGACGCCCGGCCGCTGATGCCGGGGGTACCGGCGCTCGGTGACGGGCCGGATGTCCAGCTGTGGCCGCATCTGCACGGTACGGATGCGATGTATCTGGCGTTGTTGCGGCGTACGCCACAAGCTCCCCGCCGTCCTCAACACGGCCCGCCAAGGGGCCGACGGGGAACAACGATCCGGAGACTGACGACAACGATGAC
>NZ_JBEZJZ010000213.1:0-5006 GCF_040651455.1 Streptomyces sp. NPDC048483 | reverse complement strand
CGACGCTGTTCGTTTGGGGGGGCGCGCGCGGCACGACGTCGCCCCGCGGGCTGGGCCGACGGGGCGACGGGAGAGGGACCGGAGGCACTACGCGGGGTAGAAGTGCCACCCTTGCCGCGCCGAGGGGCTGCCGCCCCACATCTTCTTCAGGTCCACCCAGTTGTCGCCCTCACCGCGGGCCGTCAGGGCCACATCCTCATGGACATACGACACGATCCCGTAATCCGGATTCTGGGGATCCGTGCCGGGAACAGGCGTGAGGAGCCACCACTGGCCCTTGTTTCCCCGGCTGCACACCCGCAGATACGAAATGCTGTCGGCGCCGTTCTCGTCCGTCGCGCAGGCGCCCCCCGGAGAGCTCTTGAGCTGATACACGGGCCGGCCGTCCGAGTAGGCGACCACATCGAACTGCCACTGGTTGTTCCAGGTCGGCTGCTCGCTCGGATAGACCTGAAGGTAGGTGCCCACATTCCCCTTGGTGTCGTCCGGCAGCAAATAGTTTCCGGTGACCTGACTGACGGCCAGCACCGGCTGCCCGACGGGTACGGCCTTGGCGGCCGGGGCGGGTGCGGCGTGGGCGGGAGCGGTGAGGGCGAGCGAGGCGAGGGCGGTGGCGGCTACGGCGGAGAGGAGCTTGCGGAACGTGCGGACGTGCAAGGGAGGCCTCCTTAGGCCAATGCAACGACGGCCGCTCGGAGAGCGAGGTCTTCGAGCCGGAGAAAATGCTATGGCCGGGAAAGCGCCTGCAACGAGGGCGAGAAGGCGCCAGCAGGAAGGGGCGACGGAAATGCGCCAGGCATTTTTCGTCGCGGGGTGGCCCGTCCACGGCAATCCCTGACCCCCGGCCAATTAATATGCCCGGAGCAGGTGACGTATTCTCGCGCGAAGCGCTGCGCAGAACCTCACCGAGGGCACCGGAGAATTCCCGCCCTGGGCACGTCGCGGCCCCAACCCTCCCCACCCGATGGCCAGTTATCTCCGGCGCCGGCACGCCGATGACCCCGAAGGCATAAGTGAAGGTGGACCGTGGATCTGCTGCGGTTGCGTTACTTCCAGGCCGTCGCCCGTGACGAGCACATCAGCCGCGCCGCGGAGGAGCTGAGCGTCGCCCGGCCCTCGCTCAGCCGCACCATCGCGCGCCTGGAGGCCGAGCTCGGCTCCCCGCTCTTCGACCGGCAGGGCCGCATCCGGCTCAACCAGCACGGCGCGATGTTCCTGCGCCACGTCGACCGCGACGACGAGTGAACGTGCCCGACTGCCATCGGGCGCTCACCCTGGTGTGGAACTCCGACACCTGCCTGTCCGAAGCCGCCCTGAAATTCCGGGAGTTTACCACCAGCAGACCCTTCATGACGCACCGCCTGCCCGACCCGCGGCGCGGGGCGTCGTCCACCACCCTTTCAGCGGCCGGGAGTTCGCCCTCAGGGAGCTCGAGGACCGCCCGGTGCTCACCTTCCCCAAGAGCCATGACCTCTTCGGCGACGGATCCGTCATCCTCGTCGCACTTCCCGGCCACACACCCGGCAGCGTCTGCGGAATTCCTGCACCGGCTATAGCGGCGGTACGGGCGCGAGCCACCCGTGCGGGACGCCGGGAGGGTCAGTCGTCCCCGGCCAGGTCCTCCCAGCGGTCGGCCAGGGAGGCGAGCAGCCGCATCACGTCGGCGCGCTGCGTGGCGTCGTACGGCTCGAGGAGACGCTCGCCCAGGCGGCAGGCGCGGCCGTGGGCGTCGCGGAGGGTCCGCTCGCCCTCGTCGGTCAGGTACAGCAGTTTCCGGCGGCCGTCGGCGGCATCGGTACGCCGTACGAGCAGGCCCCGGTTCTCCAGCCGCCGGGCGACGTCCGCCATCGTGGACGTGTCCAGGGCCACCGCCGACGCCATCGAGCGCTGATCGCGCCCCGGAGCCGCGTCCACGGCCGTCAGCACCGCGAACTGCGGCGCGGTGAGCGTCGGGTCCACCGCGCGTACCCATATCGCGAGATACGCCTGGTGGAGCCGGCGCACCTGATATCCGGGCGCGGTGGTCAGGGCCTGCGGGATCGTGGGAGCGGCATCGAAGGAAGCGGTCTCATCAGCCATGGGCCAACTCCATCATGGTGCCGACGCATCGCCGTGCCCTTCGCCGAAAGCCCGCGGCCGTGTATCTCGGGGCGGTGCGGAGCGGGCTGGGCTACGGCGCACGGGCCGAGGCCGCACGCACAGTGAGCGGCCGGCGGCCTCCGTGGGGGACGGAGGGCCACCGGCCGCTCGGTGCGGCGCAGCCCGTCACTTCAGCGGGTAGATGTCTCCGCCGCTGCTTTCCTGCTCGGCCTCACTCTGCAGCTTGCGTGCCTTCTCCTGGAGGCGCTGGCGTTCCTTGGGGTCCTTGGTCTCCTCGGCGGACTTGGTCAGCTCCTGGGCCTTCTCGCGCATCTGCTGGAGACGCTCACGTGCCTCATCCGTAGCGCCCATGATCACTCCTTGATCGGTAGCGGGGAAAGTCCCCATCTCTCAGCCAACCAGGCTCCGCGACGCACGGCACTTCGAAGGGTCGCCGTCCGTCACCGGGCCGTCACCCGTCCATCGGCCACCCGCTGACGGGCCTGCTCCCCGCAGGCATCGAGGAACCGGGGCACGGCCGGGTGCGGAGGCTCCGCCCGCCGTGCGGCATCTACGCGGAGGCCGGGCCGGGGCTCCGCCGGCGCCCGTGCATGCTGCGCCGCACGGGCCGACGTGGCCAGGATTTGGTTGCAGTCGGCCGGGTGCGCGGCGCCGGCCCGGGCGACCCCGTCCCGACGCCGCAGGGGGCAAGAGCGGGTGACGGGCCCGGCCGACGCACTGCCCCAACCGCCGGACCGGCGGCCGCCGCGGGGCGTAGGGTCGCCTTCCGTGACGTCGAATCCGTTCTTCCGGCCGAGTGAACTCCCCTACGGGCTGCCGCCGTTCGCGCGGATCCGCCACGAGCACTATCTGCCGGCCTTCGCGTACGGCATGTCCGAGCAGCTGGCCGAGATCGCGGCGATCGGCGGCCGCAGCGAGCCCGCGACCTTCGAGAACACCGTCGAGGCGCTGGAGCGCAGCGGCGCGGTGCTGGGCCGGGTGCGCCGGGTGTTCTTCAACAAGACGGCCTCGGACGCCGACGACGCACTCCAGGCTCTGGACGCGGAGGTCGCACCCCGGCTGGCCGCGCACGACGACGCGCTGCTGCTCGACCCCGCGCTGTTCGCCCGGCTCGACGACCTCTGCGAGCGTCGCGATCAACTCGGCCTGGACGAGGAGCAGTTGAGGGTGCTGGAGCGGCACCACACGCTCCGGGTCCGGGCGGGGGCGCGGCTCGCACCGGAACAGCAGCGGCGGCTGCGCGAGCTGAACGCCGAGATCGCCGCACAGTCCGCCGCATTCCGCCGGAACCTGCGGGCGGCCACCGCCGACGCCGCGCTGGTGCTGGACCGCGCCGAGGAGCTGGCGGGCCTGCCCGAGGACGAGATCGCGGCCGCCGCCGCGAACGCCGACGCCCTCGGGCACGACGGCACGTTCGTGCTCAGCCTGAAGAACTTCACCGGCCAGCCGCAGCTCGGCTCGCTCGACGACCCGGCAC
Source organism: Streptomyces sp. NPDC048483 (assembly GCF_040651455.1). Lineage (NCBI taxonomy): Bacteria > Bacillati > Actinomycetota > Actinomycetes > Kitasatosporales > Streptomycetaceae > Streptomyces > Streptomyces sp. NPDC048483. Next base: position 1,429 of record NZ_JBEZJZ010000213.1, on the reverse strand, counting down.
TGCGCGAGCGCCTGCTCGCCGCCTCGCTCGGGCGGGGCACCGACAGCAACGGCCCGCTCGCCGTCACCCTGGCCACGCTGCGGGCCGAGCGCGCCGCCCTGCTCGGCCACCCCAGCCATGCCGCCTGGCAGGTCGCCGACCAGACCGCTGGTACCACCGGCGCGGTCGAGAAGCTCTTCCGCCGCCTCAACCCCGCGGCCGTCGCCAACGCCGAACGCGAAGGCGCGGCGCTGGCCGAGGCGGCGGGCGTCGCGGAGATCGGCCCGGCCGACTGGCAGTACTACGCCGAGCGGATCCGCAAGGAGCGGTTCGGCCTCGACGCGGCCGCGCTGCGCCCGTATCTGGAGCTGGAGAGGGTGCTGCACGACGGGGTCTTCCACGCCGCCGGCCTGGTCTACGGGATCACCTTCACCGAACGCCCCGACCTGGTCGCCTACCACCCGGACGCCCGCATCTTCGAGGTCCACGAGGCCGACGGCAGCCCGCTCGGCCTCTACATCGGCGACTTCCACGCCCGCCCGACCAAACGCGGCGGCGCCTGGGAGAAGGAACTGGTGACCCAGTCGCATCTGCTGGGCCACAAGCCGGTGGTGGTCAACAACCTCAACATCGCCAAGCCCCCGGAGGGCGAACCGGTGCTGCTGACCTGGCGCGAAGTCACCACGCTCTTCCACGAGTTCGGACACGCGCTGCACGGTCTGTTCTCCGACGTCCGCTATCCGCTGCTGGCCGGCACCCAGGTGCCGCGGGACTTCGTCGAGTTCCCCTCCCAGGTCAACGAGATGTGGGCGGACCGGCCCGAGGTGCTGGCCCACTACGCCCGGCACCACCGCACCGGCGAGCCCATGCCGCCCGAGCTGCCGGCCCGGCTGCGCGAGGCGGAGAACTTCGGCGTGGGCTTCCGGGTGGTGGAACACCAGGCCGCGGCGGCACTGGACTGGGCCTGGCACACCCTCGCCGCCGACGGTGACCTGCCCGACGCGGACGGCGCCGAGGCCTTCGAGGCCGCCGCGCTGGAGCGCTACGGGCTCTCGCTGGCCGCGATCCCGCCGCGCTACCGCACCGGCTACTTCGCCCATATCTTCGGCGGCAGTTACGCGGCCGGGTACTACGGCTACCGCTGGGCCGAGGTGCTGGACGCCGACACCGTGCGGTGGTTCCGCGAGAACGGCAAGACGGTGCGCGAGAGCGGCGAGATCTTCCGCCGGGAGCTGCTCGGCCGGGGCGGCGCCGTAGATCCGATGGCGGCCTTCCGTGCCGTGGTCGGACGCGACCCGGAGGTCGGACCGCTGCTGGCCCGGCACGGCCTGACGGCCGGCTGAACCTGCCCCGCGCTAGGCCCTGTCGTCAAACTCCCGCCTGCCTCGCGACGCCTGGCACGCGCGCTCGCTGCGTTGTCGGGCTCATCCCGGTACGCCCAGTACCGGGA
>NZ_JBEZJZ010000212.1:0-5211 GCF_040651455.1 Streptomyces sp. NPDC048483 | reverse complement strand
CGAACCCGTACGCCCTCGGCCTCCCATGCCGCCTGCACCTCATCCAGAGCACCCGCATCACCGGACACCACCGTGACCCCAGGACCGTTGACCGCGGCAACACCAAGTCCATCGCGCCCGGCCAGGACCGCCTCGACCTCGGCCACCGGCAGCGGCACCGACAACATCCCGCCCGCACCCGACAGAGCGCTGATCGCCTGCGAGCGCAGCGCCACCACCCTGGCGCCGTCCTCCAACGACAAACCACCCGCCACCACAGCCGCAGCAATCTCCCCCTGGCTGTGACCAACAACCGCCGCAGGCTCCACTCCCGCAACCCGCCACACCTCAGCAAGCGACACCATCACCGCCCACAACAACGGCTGCACCACATCAACCCGCTCCAGCACAACCGAATCCCCAGAACGAGCAACCTCCGTCAACGACCAGTCAACAAAAGACCCCAGCGCCCGCTCACACTCCCCCCACCGGGACGCAAACACCGGCGACGAATCCAACAACCCCACCGCCATACCCACCCACTGCGAACCCTGCCCCGGAAACACCAACACCGGACCAGCACCAGAGCCCACCGAGCCGACGACGCCGGACACCACCCCCACGCCCGGCACACCCGACGCCACCGACCCAACCCCCGCCAACAACGACTCCCGGTCACCCCCCACCACCACAGCCCGGTAGTCCCACACCGCCCGCGACGACGCCAACGAGAAACCCACATCCGCAGACGACAACTCCGGGCGCTCAGCAACAAACGCACCCAACCGCTCCGCCTGCCCCCGCAACCCCACCTCGGACTTGCCCGACAGCACCCACGCCACCGGCCCGCCAACTGCGGAATCCGCGACGGAAAAGATGGACTCGCCAGACTTCGCGCCCTGGCCCGAGCCCGGCCTCGGTCCCGTCACCGGCTGTGTCTCTGGCGCCTGTTCCAGAATCACATGCGCGTTGGTTCCGCTGACCCCGAAGGAGGACACTCCGGCCCGACGCGACCGGCCTGTCTCGGGCCAGGGTTGGGCCTCGGTCAGCAGTTCCACCACGCCTGCAGACCAGTCCACTTGAGAGGACGGAGTGTCCACGTGCAGCGTCTTGGGCAGCACGCCGTGCCGCATCGCCATCACCATCTTGATGATGCCGGCGGCCCCCGCAGCGGCCTGCGTGTGCCCGATGTTGGACTTCAACGATCCCAGCCACAGCGGGCGGTCCTCCGGCCTGTCTTGGCCGTAAGTCGCTATCACGGCCTGGGCCTCGATCGGGTCGCCCAGCTTGGTGCCCGTGCCGTGCGCCTCCACCACGTCCACATCCGTGGTCGACAGGCCCGCGTTGGCCAGGGCCTGTGTGATCACACGCTGTTGGGAGGGCCCGTTCGGCGCCGTCAGACCGTTCGAGGCGCCGTCCTGGTTCACGGCGGTGCCGCGCACCACGGCAAAGACGGGGTGCCCGTTGCGCTGCGCGTCCGAGAGCCGCTCCACCAGCAGCACACCGGCGCCCTCGCCCCAGCCCGTTCCGTCGGCGGACTCGGCGAAGGACTTGCAACGGCCGTCCGCGGACAGGCCCCGCTGCCGCGAGAACTCCACGAACGGGCCGGGTGTGGCCATCACCGTGACGCCACCAGCCAGCGCCAGCGAGCACTCTCCACTGCGCAGCGCCTGTGCCGCCAGGTGCAAGGCGACGAGCGATGACGAACACGCGGTGTCCACCGTCACCGCGGGCCCCTCCAGGCCGAACAGGTAGGCCAGTCGACCGGAAGCCACACTGCCGGAGTTGCCGGTGCCGAGGTAGCCGCCCAGCTCGTCCGGGATGGAGGTCACGCGGGAGGCGTAGTCGTGGTACATCAGGCCGGTGAAGACGCCGGTCCGGCTGCCCCGCAGCAGGGACGCGTTGATGCCGGCGCTTTCGAAGGACTCCCAGGCGCATTCGAGGAGAAGGCGCTGCTGGGGGTCCATCGCCAGCGCCTCGCGAGGCGAGATGCCGAAGAATTCGGCGTCGAATTCGGCGGCCTCGTGCAGGAACCCACCCTCGGTGGTGTACGAGGTTCCGGACGCGTCGGGGTTGGCGCCGGCCAGCGCGCTCAGGTCCCAGCCTCGGTCCGTGGGGAAGGAGGTGATGCCGTCACCGCCGGCCGCCACCAGCCGCCAGAGGTCCTCGGGGGATGACACGCCTCCGGGGTAGCGGCAGCCGATGCCGACGATCGCCAGCGGTTCGTCCGTGGTCGATGTCGTGGTCTGTACGGAGCGGGTGGCCTCGCTACGCAGTCCGAGCAGTTCACGGCGCAAATAGTCCGCGAGCATGGTCGGTTGGGGATAGTCGAAGATCAATGTCGCGGGCAGCCGGAGGCCGGTCGCCGCTCCGAGCCGGTTGCGCAGTTCGACCGCGGTGAGCGAGTCGAAGCCCACGTCTGTGAACGACCGGGCCGGGTCCACGGCGCTCGCCGAGGCGTGCCCGAGCACGTCGGCGACGTGCGCGCACACCACACTGGTCACCAGCCGCACCTGCTCCGCGTCGCCCAGCCCGACCAGCCGGCCGGCGAGCTCGCCCGCGTCGCCGCTGCCGGCCCGTACGGCACGCCGCACCGGCACCCGCACCAGCCCACGCAGCAAGGCCGACACGCCGGCGCGCGCAGCGCGCGCCCGTACTCGGCCCAGGTCCAAGGCAATCGGCACCACCACTGCGGCATCCACCGCCAGTGCCGCGTCGAACAACGCCAGACCGTCCGCCGTGGTCAGCACCTCCACGCCGGAACGGGTGACCCGCGAGCGGTCCCCGTCCTCCAGGCCACCGGCCATGCCGCTGGCCTGCTCCCACAGGCCCCAGGCGAGTGAGGTCGCCGGCAGACCCTGAGCCGACCGGTGCTGTGCCAGTGCGTCGAGGTAAGTGTTCGCCGCCGCGTAATTGGCCTGCCCTGGAGCACCGAAGACACCGGACGCCGAGGAGAACAGGACAAACGCCGACAGGTCGCGGTCGCGGGTGAGTTCGTGCAGGTGCCAGGCGGCATCGGCCTTGGAGCTCAGTACGGTGCGGATTCGCTCGGGCGTGAGTGATTCGACGATTCCGTCATCCAGTACGCCGGCGGCGTGGATCACCGCGGTCAGCGGACGGTCGGCCGGAATCGACTCCAGCACCCCGGCCAGGGCGTCACGGTCGGCAGCATCACACGCCGCCACCCGCACCTCCGCACCCAAAGCCTCCAGCTCCACCACCAGATCCCCAGCACCCGGAGCATCCACCCCCCGCCGACTGGTCAACAACAGACGACGCACACCACACTCCACCACCAGATGGCGCGCCAGCAGACCACCCAACGTGCCCGTACCACCAGTAATCAGAACCGTGCCCTCAGCACCGCCCTCGGCACCCCAGGAAACAGACCGTACGACCGCGTCCTCACCCTGGGGACGAACCGCCCGCCGAAGGCGCGGCACGAACACCTCACCACCACGCACCGCCACCTGCGGCTCATCGCCCGCGAGTACGCCGGCCAGCACAGCCGCATCCAGCCCCGCGGCACTGTCCTGATCGACCAGCACGAACCGGCCCGGATGCTCAGACTGCGCCGAACGCACCAGACCCCAGACTCCCGCCTGCGCCAGCCCGTCCACCGCATCGCCCGGAAGCACACCCACCGCACCCCGCGTCACCACAACCAGCCGCGACTGAGCAAACCGCTCATCGGCAAGCCACGACTGCACCAACCCCAACGCCTCGGCGGCTCCCGAGAAGGCCGCGGAAGACGCGGAAGCACCGGGGGTGATCTCCGCGGCTACGACCGCAGGTGCCGATGTCCCGCCGTCGAGGGCGGCACCAAGCGCCGCGAGGTCCACGAAGGTCCCTCCAGCGCCCTCAAGTCCTGCCAGTCCAACCCAGTTGAGCGGGTCGGAAACGACGTCGGCCAGCGGCAACGACTGCCACTCGACATCGAACAGCGTCCCCCCGCCCACACCCCCGACCGCCAGCTGACCGGCACCCACCGCGCGGAACATCAACGACTCAACGGTCGCCACCAACGCGCCACTCTCGTCGGCGACCTCCACCGACATCGCATCACTGCCCCGAGCAATCAGCCGAACCCGCACCCGAGTCGCGCCCACCGCATGCACCCGCACACCCGACCACGCGAACGGCAACCGCGGACGTCCCTCGCCCCCACCCGACTCCAACAACCCACCCACACCAGCCGCATGCAACGCCGCATCCAACAACGCAGGGTGCACAGCAAACCCCTCAACACCCTCAACCCCCTCAGGCAACGCCACCTCCGCCCACACCCCACCGCCGGCGCCGCCCTCACGCCACACCCCACGCAAGCCCCGGAACACCGGCCCATAGCCGTACCCCGCACCTGCCAGGGCCTCGTACGCCCCCTCGACGTCCACCGACTCCGCCCCAGCCGGCGGCCACACACCAAACCCACCCCGGGTCGCTTCAGGGACGCCACCCCGAGCCAGCACACCCGAAGCGTGCCGAACCCACGGCCCCTCAACATCCCCCTCCGGCCGCGAATACACGCTCACCGACCGACGCCCGGCACCCTCCTCAGCATCAACACACACCTGAAGCGCCACACCACCCGACTCCGGCAGCACCAAAGGCAGCTCCAGAGTCAACTCCTCCACCACATCGCAACCCACCTGATCACCCGCACGCACTGCCAACTCAACAAACGCGGTCCCCGGCAGCACCACCGAACCCAACACCGCGTGATCAGCCAGCCACGGATGCGTCGACAGCGACAACCGGCCCGTCAGCACCACGTGATGGGAGTCAGCCAACGTCACGGCCGCCCCCAACAGTGGATGCCCGACCGTCCCCAGGCCCACCGACGGCAGGTCCCCCGCGCGCAACGGAGAAGTCTTCACCCAGTACCGCTGCCGCTGGAACGCATACGTCGGCAGATCGACCCTCTGCCCGCCCGCGAACAGCGGCTTCCAGTCGACGCCCGCACCGACCGCGTGCAACTGGGCGAGTGCCGAGACGAAGGTGTGCTCCGCGTCGCGATCGGCGCGCTGCGTCGCAATGCTGATGTGGTCGGTCTCGTCTTCGGCCAGGATGGTGCTGGCCAGGGCCGCCAGGACGCTGTCCGGACCGGCCTCCACAAACCGCGTCACACCCTGACCCGCAGCCGAACGCACCGCATCCGCGAAGCGGACTGCCTCCCGTACCTGACGCACCCAGTACGCCGGCGAGCACAACTCCTCCTCAGAAGCAGCCTCA
>NZ_JBEZJZ010000211.1:0-5799 GCF_040651455.1 Streptomyces sp. NPDC048483 | reverse complement strand
GACGCCTGGCGCAGATCGGAGTCGACCATCATGCGCATCAGTTCGGGGAAGTCGACGGTGGGCTCCCAGCCCAGCTGGGTGCGGGCGCGCTCGGCATCCGCGCACAGGATCTCCACCTCAGCCGGGCGCACCAGCGAGGGGTCGATGCTGACGTAGTCCTCCCAGTTCAGGTTCACATGCTCGAAGGCGATGCGGACGGCGTCGCGGACCGAGTGCATCTGGCCGGTGCCGATCACGTAGTCGCCCGGCTCGTCCTGCTGCAGCATCAGGTGCATGGCGCGAACGTAGTCTCCGGCGAAGCCCCAGTCGCGCACGGCGTCGAGGTTGCCCAGGGACATCTTGTCCTGGTAGCCGAGCTTGATGCGGGCTACCGCGAGCGAGATCTTCCGGGTCACGAACTCCGCTCCACGGCGCGGGGATTCGTGGTTGAACAGCATGCCGGAGACCGCGTACATGCCGAAGGACTCACGGTAGTTGCGGGTGATGAAGTGCCCGTAGGTCTTCGCCACGCCGTAGGGGCTGCGCGGCCGGAAGATGGTGGTCTCGCACTGCGGGGTCTCGGCGACCTTGCCGAACATCTCCGACGAGGACGCCTGGTAGAAGCGGATCTGACCACCGTCGCCGCCCCGCGAGCCGTTCAGGCCGCTGATCATGCGGATCGCCTCCAGCATGCGCAGCACGCCCATGCCGTTGATCTCGGTGACGAGTTCGGCCTGCTGCCAGGACATCGGCACGAAGGAGATCGCACCGAGGTTGTAGATCTCGTCGGGCTGCACCTTGTCGACAGCTGACACCAGGCTGGCCTGGTCCATCAAGTCGCCGTCGACGAAGGACAGATCGGAGACGAGCCGGCTGACCCGCGACTTTCGGGGATTCGCCTGACCCCGCATCAGGCCCCACACCTGGTACCCCTGCGCGAGCAGGTGCTCGGCCAGATAGGAGCCGTCCTGCCCGGTAATTCCGGTGATCAGCGCACGCTTGGACATCTCATTCCTTTCCTCCGCACAGAACAGACCGCCCAAACGCAGAGCCGAGTCTGCTACTTGAACTGTTGGTTACTTGAACTGTTGGCTACTTGGCCACTTGGCGCCGAATGGCGCCGAAAGCGCCGCGGTCCGGACGCCGGGATAAGCGCACGCTTGCAAGCGGCCGGTAGCGGTGTCAAGAAATTCCGGAAACACTACGGAATTCCGGAGTCCCCACCACCGTGCGTTCATGGCCTGTGCGAGAAATGTCGCCGCATCCGGTGCGGCCCGCGGCACCCCGCCACCGGGACACTACGGATTTTCCTGTGTGCGGTGCGCTGCACTGTCCAGGTGTGCCCCGTCCAGGCCCGGTGGGCGCCTCATCCGCGCCACCGACCGGACCTGCCCGTCTCCTGGAGCGTCGCCCGGTGCTGCTCAGACTTCTCCGAACCCGACTCCGTCCCCACCGGCGCTTCGTCGTCCTGCTGGGACTGCTGCAACTGGCGCAGATCATGGCCACCTTGGCCCTGCCGACGCTGGGCGCCGCGGTCATCGACAACGGCGTGGTCAAGGCCGACAGCGGCTACATCACCCGGACCGGCCTGGGCATGCTGGCCGTGGCGCTCGTACAGGTCGCGGCGTCCGTGGGTGCGGTGTCGCTGAGCGCGCGTACGGCCATGGCGATGGGCCGCGACCTGCGCTCGGCCGTCTTCCGCCGGGTGCTGGACTTCTCGGCCCGTGAGGTCGGGCAGTTCGGCACTCCGTCGCTGATGACGCGTACCGTCAACGATGTCCAGCAGGTACAGATGCTGGCGCTTTCCGCGTTCGGCGTCGTCGTGTCGGCGCCCCTGATGTGTCTGGGCAGCATCGCGCTCGCACTCCAGCAGGACATTCCGCTCACGCTGCTCCTGGTGGCACTGATGGTGGCCCTCGGAATGTCATTCGGCCTCATTCTCGGCCGCACCGATCCGTTCTACGAACGGATGCAGAAATACCTGGACCGCATCAACGGCCTGCTGCGCGAACGCATCACGGGAGTCCGCGTCGTACGGGCTTTTGTGCGCGACGGCCACGAAGGCGCGAGATTCGGCCGAACCAATTCCGAATTGTGTGACATCTCGTTGCACGTCGGCCGGCTGCTGGCCACCATCGTCCCCGTCGTGCTGCTGGTCCTGAACGCCTTCATGGCGGCTGTGGTGTGGTTCGGCGCCCACCGCATCGACGCCGGAGCGATGCGGTTCGGTGCGCTCAGCGCGTTTCTGAGCTATCTGACGCTGATCCTGATGTCGGTGGTGATGGTGACGTTCGTGTGTCTGGCGATGCCACGGGCGAGGGTCTCGGCCGAGCGCATCCAGCAGGTGCTGGCGACCGAGCCGAGCGTGACGACACCGCCGCGGCCCGTACGCGCCGTGCCCGCGACCGGTCAACTGTCCCTGAACGGCGCCGGGTTCAGGTATCCGGGAGCGCAGGAGCCGGTGCTGAGCGGGATCGATCTGAGCGCCGGCCCCGGCGAGACGGTGGCGATCCTCGGCAGCACCGGCAGCGGCAAGACCACCCTGCTCAACCTCGTGCTGCGGCACTTCGACGCCACCGAGGGCTGCGTCCACGTGGGCGGCGTCGACGTACGCACACTGGACTCGGAGGTGCTGCGCCGCACCGTCAGCTTCGTCCCGCAGCGGGCGTACCTCTTCTCCGGCACCCTCGCCGGCAATCTGCGCTTCGGCAACCCCGACGCCTCCGACGACGAGCTCTGGCACGCGCTGGAGATCGCGCAGGCCCGAGATTTCGTTGAGCGCCTGCCGCAGGGGCTGAACTCGCCGATCACGCAGGGCGGCACCAATGTGTCCGGCGGGCAGCGGCAGCGCCTGGCGATCGCCCGCGCCCTGCTGCGCAGGCCGGACATCTATCTCTTCGACGACTGCTTCTCCGCGCTGGACCACGCCACGGACGCCGCGCTGCGGGCCGCCCTGGAACCGGAGATCTCCCGGGCAACGGTGCTCACCGTCGCCCAGCGCGTCAGCACCGTCCAGCACGCACAGCGCATCGTTGTCCTGGACGCGGGTCGAATGGCCGCCACCGGAACGCACGAGGAGCTGCTGCGCACCAGTACGGCGTATCGGGACATCGCCCGGTCCCAACTCACCGCGATCACCGGCCACTACGGCGGCTCCGGCCCGGACGCCGGAACCGCCACGACCCCTCAGGAGGCTGTCCATGGTCTCGGCGGACAGCTCTAGCCGCGGGCGGCGCGGCCCTGCCCGCCGCACGCTGGCACTGCTGCGACCACACCGTGCCCTGGTCGCCGTGGCGGTCGCCCTCGGCATCGGCGGCGTCGCGCTCAACGCGGCGGGCCCGATGCTCCTCGGCAAGGCCACGGACCTCGTCTTCGACGGCATCCGGCACCCCCGTGGATCCGGCGGGGTCGACTTCGACGGGATCGCCCGTGTGCTGCTGATCGCGCTGGTGCTCTTCGCCGCCGCCTCCTTCCTCACCCTCCTCCAGGGGCGACTGGTCTCGGCCGTCGTGCAGCGTGTGGTCTTCGCGCTGCGCCAGTCCGTGGAGGCCAAGCTCGCCCGCCTGCCGCTGCGGTACTTCGATCGCCACCCGGCGGGTGAGGTGCTCAGCCGGGTGACCAACGACGTCGACAACTTCCAGCAGACCCTCCAGCAGACCCTCAGCCAGCTGATCACAGCGGTCTTCTCCGTACTGAGCATGCTGGTGCTGATGCTCGTCATCTCGCCGCTGCTGGCACTGATCATGGTGGCCTGCGTACCGGTGTCCGCCGTGCTCGCGGCCTGGATCAGCAAGCGCGCACAACCGCGGTTCGCCCGTCAATGGTCCGTCACCGGAGCGCTGAACGCCCACGTCGAGGAGGTCTACACCGGTCACGCGCTGGTCAAGGGCTTCGGGCGGCGCGAGCAGGCCGAGCGCGCCTTCGACGAGCACAACGAAGCCCTCTACCGCGCCGGCGCACAGGCCCAGTTCGTCTCCGGCGCCATCGAGCCGTCGATGATGTTCGTCGCCAACCTCGGCTATGTCGTCGTGGCGGTCGTCGGCGCGCTGCGCGTGGTCGCCGGGGCCCTGTCCGTCGGCGACGTCCAGGCGTTCGTCCTCTACTCCCGGCAGTTCAGCCAGCCGATCGTCGAGGTCGCCGGCATCGCCGCCCGCCTGCAGTCCGCCCTCGCCTCCGCGGAGCGGATCCACGACCTCCTGGACGCGGACGAGCAGGGACCCGACCCCGACCGCCCCGCGCGACTCCACAAGGCCGACGGAAAAGTCCAGTTCGAAAAGGTCTGCTTCCGCTACTCCCCCGGCACCCCCCTCATCGAGGACCTCTCCCTCACCGTCGAACCCGGCCGGACCGTGGCGGTCGTCGGTCCGACCGGCGCGGGCAAGACCACCCTGGGCAACCTCCTCATGCGCTTCTACGAAACCGACGGGGGGCGCATCCTCCTCGACGGCACCGATATCACCACCCTGACCCGCGAGGACCTGCGCTCCCACATCGGCCTGGTGCTCCAGGACGCCTGGCTCTTCTCCGGCACCATCGCCGAGAACATCGCCTACGGACGCCCCGACGCCACACGCGAGGAGATCGTGGCCGCCGCCCGCGCCACGTGCGCCGACCGCTTCATCCGCACCCTGCCGCACGGCTACGACACCGTCCTGGACGAGGAGTCGACCAACGTCAGCGCGGGCGAGAAGCAGCTCATCACCCTCGCACGGGCCTTCCTGGCGCGGCCCTCGATCCTGCTCCTGGACGAGGCGACCAGCTCCGTCGACACCCGCACGGAGGCCCTCATCCAACGCGCGATGCACTCGCTGCGCGCGGGCCGCACCAGCTTCGTCATCGCCCACCGCCTCTCCACCATCCGCGACGCGGACCTGATCCTCGTCATGGAAGGCGGCCGCATCGTCGAGCAAGGCACCCACGACCAACTCCTGGCCGCCGCGGGGGCCTACGCCCGTCTGCACGACGCTGTGGGGCCCGGTGCCGGGCTGGAGGGTGCCTCGCCACGCTGAACCGGCCCGGTCCAAGACGTTGTTTCCGTCGTCCCCACGCCGTCGTCCCCACGCCGGCGCGCCGCACCGCCCCGCACCGCCCCGCACCGCACGACCTGACGAATCGCTCGAAAGGAGCCGATCCACCATGCCCGACAGCCATGCCCTGAACGCGCTGCTGGCCGCGATCAGCGCGCCCGACCGCACCCCCGAGGACATCGCCGCGCTTCCCCTGCCCGAGTCCTTCCGGGCCGTGACCGTCCACAAAGAGGACACCGAGATGTTCCGCGGCATGACCGGCGCGGACAAGGATCCGCGCAAGTCGCTGCGCGTCGACGAGGTGCCGATGCCCGAACTGGGCCCCGGCGAAGCGCTGGTCGCGGTGATGGCCAGCTCGGTCAACTACAACACGGTGTGGTCGTCCCTCTTCGAGCCGCTGCCGACCTTCGGCTTCCTGGAGCGCTACGGGCGCACCTCGCCGCTCGCCAAGCGGCACGACCTGCCGTACCACATCCTCGGCTCCGACCTGGCCGGCGTGGTGCTGCGCACCGGCCCGGGGGTGAACGTCTGGAAGCCCGGCGACGAGGTCGTGGCGCACTGCCTGTCGGTGGAGCTCGAGAGCCCGGACGGACACGACGACACCATGCTCGACCCGGCCCAGCGGATCTGGGGCTTCGAGACCAACTTCGGCGGCCTGGCCGAGATAGCCCTGGTCAAGGCCAACCAGCTCATGCCCAAGGCCGCCCACCTCACCTGGGAGGAGCACCGCCGACACGCTGCGCCATGTCGGCCTCTACGAGGAGCGCTACCGCCCCATCGGCGGCTATTCGAC
>NZ_JBEZJZ010000210.1:0-5854 GCF_040651455.1 Streptomyces sp. NPDC048483 | reverse complement strand
CACGCCGGGACTCCGCCATGCCCAGGCAACAAAATCACCTCGACCTACCCAACAGTTGCTGATCAGCGAAGCCGCCTCATCCCAACCGAAACGCCAAGGCTAGTGCCTCTCTACGTTGATCGGTCCGCCCACACGCTCAACTGGCCAACTAGAACGCTCAGTCACACCCGGTGTGACTGAGCGTTTCACTTGGCTGATGAGTGCTGGGGTTGGCGGGTGAGCGTGTCAATCGGCGAGGGCGTTCTCATCGATGTAGGTGGGGAGCCTGGAGAAGTACTTGCTCAGTGCGGTGGCCATCAGTGAGTGGACATTGGCGACTCGTTCTTGGGGGTGTTCGAGGCACCAGTCTTGACGGGCGGGCTGGGCCCTTTCGGCCAAGCATCGCCGGACCTGGCTACTGCCTCCGCCTGCGGGGAAGGGGGGATCCAGCAAGTGTGCAGCGACTGTTGGCCGGGAGGGGGGTGGAGAACATGCGCGATGTCGAGCTCAAGCCCGTGCCCGTGAAGCGGGAGGAGCGGCGCACCAGCGGCTACGGCCGTAAGTGAGAAGAGCGTGGGGTCGGCCAAGGCCGGCCCCACAGCATCACGGACACCAAGAGGGGTGAGGGCGTGCGGCTACGGCGGCTGCGGGCAGTGACGTGTTACTGGCACGAGGGCGACTTCGTGGTCCACGCCTATCCGGACCGTGCGCCGATGGCCCTGCACCCCTCGGCCGCAGAGATCCTCGGCGCTTTCGAGACCTGGACCACTGCGGCGCAGGCCGCCACCGCCCTCGGCCACCTCACCCCCGCTGCGGTGGACAAGGCCGTCACGACACTGGTCGAGTGTGGCCTGCTCGTCGAAGAAGGCGGCGCCGAGGCCGATCAGGACGATCGTCTGACGCGAGCCTGGGGTCCATGGGCCCCGGAAGCTGCGTTCTTCCACTACAGCACGCGTGACGCGTCCTTCGAGCCCGCCAGCTCCGAGCTGCGCGCCGAACTGGTCAAGGACGGCCGCCCCGCATTGTTCACCGAATATCCGGCCGCCGACCGCGTCCTGCTGCCGCGCCTGCCCGCGCCCGAGCTGTCCGCCCCGCTGGAAGCGGTGCTCTACCGGCGGCGCACTCACCGTGCTTTCACCGCCGAACCGGTCGCTCTCTCCGTAGTGGCGGCGCTTCTGAGTGTGGTCTTCGGTCCGGCTGACTTCATCGACGCCGACGAGTACGGCGCGCTCATCCGGCGCACCAGTCCGGGCGGCGGCGCCCGGCAGGAACTCGACGCCTACCTCGCCGCCCCGAACATCGCCGGGCTTGCGCCGGGGCTGTTCCACTACAACACGCGCGAGCACAGCCTCGAGCTACTCTCCGAGGGGTTCTCCCATCAGGAAGCGGCACGTCTGTGTGCGCACCAGGAGGGCGTCGACCAAGCGGCCTTCCTGATCTTCGTCGTCGCTGCTTGGGAGCGTATGCGCGTCAAGTACCGCCACCCCCGTGCCTACCGGGTCAGCCTGCTCAACGCCGGCCACCTCGGCCAGACGTTTGCCCTGGCCGCCACTGCATTGGGCCTCGGCCCCTTCCAGAGCGCGGCCTTCGACGACACCGCCGTGGAAAAGCAACTCCGCCTCGACGGCATCACCCGCAGCGCCCTGTACGTCCTCGCCGCCGGCCACCCCCGCCACGAACCCGCTGCTCCCGCGGGCCTTCCCGCCTTCCGCCGCGCCACCCTCCGCTGAGGCACCTGCACGGACGTCCGGCACGGACGCCCACCGAGTCGCAACCGGCGGGCCAGTGCCGATATCTATCGGTCGCCGTGCTGCGCTGCCCAACGTGACCAGCCCCGGCAAAAGAGGGAAGACGCCGACTGAAACGCTCGCCCCCGCCGACTCAAGCACTCACCCGCCAAGTGAAACGCTCAGTCACACCCGGATGTGACTGAGCGCTCTTAGTTGGCCAGTGAGCATTGCACTCGGCCGTTGAGCGCGGAACTGTCCAGCGCAACTGGTGCTGCGTACCGGACGTGGCTGACTCGGCGCGCTTGATGTCGCGATGGGTGTCGTCTACTGGCTGGCGCTCGTGTACGTCGCCGCCCGGCTGCGTGCGGTGCTCGGCCGCCCGGCCTGGCGCAGGCGCTGGGTGCGGATCGGCGGCTGGATGTTCATCGCCCTCGGGGTTGGGGTGGCCGCCACCGAGTAACGCCCGCTAGGACCGCGTCGCCCTCCTGCACTCGTCCCCCAAGGACTCGCCCCGCCCGACCGGCGCGCTGCGGTCGTACGGGTCGACCTCCGTGCCGGCCTCGTCCGCCCGGCGGTCCGTGCCGAAGGGCGGGATGAAGTAGCCCGTGGGGGCGCCGCAGCCGCCGTTGGTCATGTCGTACTTGTACGAGACGATCGAGAACGTGCCCGGCTCGGTGATCACCTTGTCGGGGTCGTCCCAGCTCAGGACCAGCTCGCGCCGGACGATCGTGCGCACGATCTCGTCGTCGCCGCCCGCGTCTGCGCGGGTGACCGGGTAGACGAAGGTGACGTCGGCGGTCACCTGGAGCGCGCCGCGTTCGCCCTCCCGGTAGGTGAGCCGGCCCCGGGTCTTCACGACGTCGCCGACCAGGTGGGTGCGGGAGGGCTGGAAGCGGCTGAAGAGGAGGAGGGGGTCGTTCTTCTCGCTCGGGGTTCGGATAGCGGTTTTCAGAAGGTCTTGGACGTCCTTCTGGTGCGGGTTGATCAGTGCAATCGCCTTCTCGGGGCGCTCGCCCCGCAGCACCGCGCGGTCCAGGCCGGACGCGACGAGGAAGTCTCGGCTGCGGGCGAGGGCCCGCTCGACCTCGGCCGCGCTCATCCAGCCGACCGCCCCGGCCTTCGGCACGGTGATCCCCGCCGCTCCGCTCGCCCAGCTAGCCGCCGGCGAGCCGCGGAACGGCTCCTCCATGGTGGGGCGTTGGGCCGCCTCCTCCGGGGATGCCTGGGTCGGGCGGGCGGTCTCGGCCGCCAGCGGCGGGGAGTCAGCGCCGGCGAACAGGCTCACTATCCGCCCCGGCGCGAGCGCCACCACCAGCAGCACCAGCGAGGCCAGCAGCCCGACCACGTACCAGCCCGTGCGCCGCTTGGGCCGCGCGGGCGTGTAGCTGCGCCAGCCCTCCAGGCCGCGGCCGGGCTCCGCGCGCAGCCGCTTTGCCACGTCGCGGGCCCGCGCCGACGGCTCCTTGGGCGCGTCGGCGGCACCTGCCACCGACTCGCGCAGAAACCGCTCCCATTCCTCGTCGGACCTGGACGAGCCGTCCGGCTCCGTACCCGCGCCCATCCCAACCCCCTGGCAATCAGTAGACCGCGGCCCACTCTCCCTGGGACGCGTCCGCATAATGACACAGAGTGCTGACAGCGAGGCCGGCTGGGCGGACGGTGTGGGTGCGCCACCCTTTCTCAACCGGCCAACTGAAGCGCTCCTTACCTTGTTGGCGGGTTGATTCCGGTCCTTCGTACGATCGGGAGACCCAGGGGCCTGGGTATGGCTGGAAGCGCTCATGCCGAGGTTGTGGCTTTGACTGATTGGCCGCCCAGTGCCCCGCGACGACACGGCCACTCATTGGGATGAGCGAACAGAGACCGCTTCGTAAGGACACGTCGGCGTGGTCGTCTGCTGGGGCCAGTCAACCGATCGACGAGGGAGGCTCGGGTGCCCGAGCTCTGGGCGGGGACGGATGCCGGCAAGGCCGCGCATCACTGCACGGTGATCGACACGGACGGTACGAAGGTGCTGTCGCGCCGGGTGACCAACGATGAGTCCGAGCTCCTGGATCTCATGGCCGAGGTGCTGGCGCTGGCCGAGGACAGTCCGCTGACCTGGGCCGTCGATCTGAACGCCGGCGGTGCCGCATTGCTGATCGCTCTGCTCGTCAGCCATGGCCAGCGGCTGCTGTATATCCCGGGCCGCACCGTTCATCTCGCCTCCCGCGCTTACCGGGGCGATGGCAAGACGGAGGCGAAGGATGCCTACGTCATCGCCGACCAGGCGCGGATGCGACGGGACTTGCAGCCTTTGCAGGAGTGGGACGAGATTGCGGTGGACTTGAAGATCCTCACCGCCCGCCGCTATGACCTCGCTGCCGCTCGCACTCGCGCTATCAACCGGCTGCGCGCCAGCTGCTCGAGTACTTCCCAGCCCTGGAACGGGCCTTCGACTACGCGGCAGCCAAGGCGGCACTTGTCCTGCTTACCGGGTACCAGATGCCGGCCGGCCTTCGTCGGGTTGGCGCGCGCCGACTGGCGACCTGGTTGAAGAACCGCAAGGTTCGTGCTGCCCAGGCGGTGGCTGATACGGCGGTCCGCGGCGCAGGCCCAGCACACCGCCTTGGCCGAGGAGAGCACGGCTGCGGCCGTGGTGAACACCCTGGCCCGGACGGTGCTGGCTCTGGACGACGAAATCGCGGACATTGATGTGCGGATCGCAGCCCGATTCCGTGAGCACAGTGCTGCGGAGGTCATCGTCAGCATGCCTGGCATGGGCCCCTTGCTGGGGGCAGAGTTCATCGCCTGCACTGGTGGGGACACGGGCGCCTTCGGCAGTGCGGGCCGGCTCGCCGGCGTCGCCGGACTCGCACCAGTCCCAAGGGATTCCGGTCGCATTAGCGGCAATTTGCGCCGGCCACACCGTTACCACCGTCGGCTCCTGCGTGTCTTCTACCTCTCCGCCCAGATTGCCGCCCGCTTCTGTCCCACCTCGAAGATCTTCTACGACCGCAAAAGAAGCGAAGGGAAGAGCCACAAACAGGCGGTGCTTGCCCTTGCCCGCCGTCGTCTCGACGTCCTGTGGGCCCTCATTCGCGGTCAACGCCACTTCACAGCCCGGCCACCCTGGTCAGGAGCAGTCGCCGCATGACGGCAGCCGGCCCGCTGAAGGTAGGTTGAACAACGGCCAGCTGGAGGGCACGGGGAGGAGCTTGACGTGACAGACATCGAGGTGCCGGGGCCTGATCCCGACTGGCAGGAAGCCACCAGCCCGCCCTACTACACCGGCAAGAACCCTGCCCATCAGTGGAGCGTGTGGGAGCACTGCTCTCCGCTCTTTCAGATGATCGGAGGGCTGGCGCTGCCGGTGCAGCCCGTGGCCAAGCGCCTGAGATTGCACGTGGAGCGGTCGTGGGACGGGCTGGACGCACTCGACGTCGTCCTGTTCCGGCTGCGGGGCTTCAGCTTCGCCATCAGCAAGCACGACGGCAATCCGGCCGGTATTTCATTTGTCTGGCTCACACAGCGGCACGAGGACGCCGACGAGGCCCTGGACATCCTCCTGGAGGTGGTCGGGATCGGAGAAGAGGCCGTTGCCTTCCGCGGAGATCCTCACGAAGAGCCGGCTGCACAGTCCTCCACGATCCACGGAGACACCCCGCTTCCTCAAGGCTCGGGCATCCCCCTGGGGGCCTCTCGCTGGGCACGGCTTCGCCGCATCTTCGGTGCAGCACCGTCCTCCTCATAACGTCGGACAGTCCAACTCGCAGCTTGACAACCGAGTGCTTGAGTTGGCGGGGCTGAGCATTTGGGGTGGTGGGCAGGGGAGCGGCCGGGCTCGCCCGGTGATCCCGTTTTTCGGTGTAGTGGTAGGAGCGCCGTATCTGAGGGTGATCTGTCCGGTGCAGGAGCTCGCCGGGGTACCGGTGTTGGACCGCACGCCTGGCTAGTGCAGCAGCGCCTGTGCGATCGCCGCTTGCTCCGGCTGGAGGCGCCTTTCCCCGTTTTCGATGTCCCACAGGGCGTTGTGCAGCACCCGTCCCAGTGTCCAGCACGTAGTGCGCTGCCGGTGTTGCGGGCGATGTCGTAGATCCCGTAGGGGATGACTACGGGCTGGTCACTGGTGGTGAACGTGTGGCAGTCCACCGGAATGGGGTTCT
>NZ_JBEZJZ010000209.1:0-5922 GCF_040651455.1 Streptomyces sp. NPDC048483 | reverse complement strand
GCGTCCCACTCCCCGCATGTGGAGGCTCTCCGGGACCGGATTCTGACCGATCTTGCCCCGATCAGTCCGATGTCCTCTTCCTCGGTGGGTTTCTTCTCCACGCTGACTGGTGAGCTGATCGACACGGCCGACCTCGATGCCGGGTACTGGTTCCGGAATCTGCGGCAGACGGTCCGTTTCGAGGATGCCGTGCGCGCTGCCGTCGATGCCGGGCACTCCGTGTTTGTCGAGGCTTCCGCTCACCCTGTTTTGACGGTGGGTGTGGAGCAGACGCTTGAGGACGCGGGCGTATCGGGTGCCGCGTTGGGCACCCTGCGTCGCGATCACGGCGGCGCGGAGCAGTTGCTGATGGCGTTCGGGCAGGCGCATGTTCAGGGTCTGGCGGTGGCGTGGGAGAAGGTGCTGGCTCCGTATCAGCCGCAGCGCGTCGACCTGCCGACGTATGCGTTCCAGCGGGAGCGGTATTGGCCGAAGCCGGACGCCCGGCGTCCTGGTGATGTGCGGGGCCTGGGTCTGGGCTCGGCTGGGCATCCGTTGTTGGGTGCGGCTGTGACGTTGGCTGATTCGGATCAGGTGGTTCTTACTGGTCGGTTGTCGTTGTCGTCGCATCCGTGGCTTGCGGATCATGTGGTGTTGGGTTCGGTGTTGTTGCCGGGGACGGCGTTTGTTGAGTTGGTGGTGCGGGCTGGTGATCAGGTGGGTTGTGATGTGGTGGAGGAGCTGGCTCTGGAGGCGCCGTTGGTGTTGCCGGAGTCGGGTGGTGTGGCGCTTCAGGTGAGTGTGGAGGCGCCTGATGGCTCGGACCGTCGGTCGGTGAGTGTCTACTCGCGGCCGGAGGACGATGTCGAGGGCGTGTGGACGCGGCATGCCATGGGCGTGCTTGCTCAGGGCGGTGGTGCTGCGGGGGTTGAGTCTGCTGGGTTCGGTGTGTGGCCGCCGGCTGGGGCGTCGGTGGTCGATGTTGAGGGCGCGTATGAGGCCCTGGCGGGTGCGGGTTATGGGTATGGGCCGGTGTTTCAGGGGTTGCGGTCCGTGTGGCGTGAAGGCGGCGCCGGCGGTGCGGTGTGGGCGGAGGTGGTGTTGCCTGAAGGCGTTGGGGGTGTCGAGGGGTTTGGTATGCATCCGGCGTTGTTGGATGCTGCGTTGCATGCGGCTGGTATAGGTGGGTTGTTGGAGCCGGGCGAGGGTGACGGCGGTCGTGGTCCGCGGTTGCCGTTTGTGTGGTCGGGCGTGCGGGTGCATGCCGTGGGTGCGACTCGGGTGCGGGTCCGGCTGACTGCGCTGGGCAGTGATGAGATGTCGGTGCTTGTGGCCGATGAGACTGGTGCGCCGGTGGCCACGGTTGAGTCGCTGTCGCTGCGCGCGGTGGCCGAGGGGCAGTTGCGCGCTGCCGCTCGGGACGTCGGCTCTCTGTTTGACATCTCCTGGCAGGCGCTCCCCTCGTCCGATTCGGCCTCGGAGCCGGTGGAGTGGGTTGGTCTGGACGGGCTTGAGGGCCCGGCCGGGGCATTTGCGGATCTCGGTGCGCTGAGCGGCGCTGTGGATAAGGGCTTTGAGACACCGGAGGTTGTGGTCGCCGAGATCTCGGCCGGGTCTTCAGGGGCTTCGGGTGTGGTTGAGGCGCTGGGTTTGGTGCAGGGGTGGCTGGCTGAGGAGCGGTTTGCTCAGTCGCGGCTGGTTGTGGTGACGCGGGGCGCGGTGGGTGTACGACCGGGGGATTCGGTTGAGGGTTTGGGCCAGGCTGGGGTGTGGGGGCTGGTTCGTTCTGCGCAGTCCGAACATCCGGGCCGTTTCGTACTGCTCGACACCGACACCGACACCGACGCGGGCGTCGACGTCGACCTTGCTTCTGGGCTGGGCGATGAGCCGCAGGTGGCGGTGCGTGGTGGTGAGGTGTTCGTGCCTCGGCTCCGTCGTGTGCCCCAGGCTCAGGTCCAGGTCCAGGATGAGGATGGGGCAGGGGAGTTGGGTCCTTGGGATGTCGAGGGCACGGTTCTGATTACTGGTGGTACGGGCACGTTGGGTGGTCTGCTGGCGCGCCATCTGGTGGTGGAGCGTGGTGTGCGCCGTCTGTTGTTGACCAGTCGGCGGGGGCTGGACGGCCCGGGTGCTGGGGATCTGGTGGTGGAGCTGGAGGCTTTGGGTGCGGAGGTGCGGGTGGCGGCGTGTGATGCTGCCGACCGTGACGCCTTGGCCGGGGTGCTGGAGTCGATTCCGGGCGATCGTCCGCTGACTGCTGTGATCCATGCCGCCGGTGTGCTGGATGACGGTGTTGTTGAGTCGTTGACGCCGGAGCGGGTCCGTTGCGTGTTGCGGTCGAAGGTGGATGCGGCGTGGAATCTTCACGAGCTCACGCGTGATTGTGGTCTTTCTGCTTTTGTGCTGTTCTCTTCTGCCGCGGGTGTGTTTGGTGCGGCTGGGCAGGGCAATTACGCGGCGGCGAATGCGTATCTCGATGCCTTGGCGCAGCACCGGCGTGTTCAGGGGTTGCCGGCGGTCTCGATGGCTTGGGGTTTGTGGGAGCAGGCCAGCGGCATGACCGGCCACCTGGGTGCGGAGGACAAGGGCCGCATCAACCGTGGCGGCGTCGGCGTACTGAGTTCCCAGCGGGGGCTGGAGCTGTTCGACGCCGCCCTCGTGGCGGACAGTGCCGTCGTCGTGCCGGTCTCGCTCGACCTGGCGGTCATTCGTGCCGGTGCGGCGTCGGCCGGTGTGCCGCCACTGCTGCGTGACCTGGTGCGGGTGCCGACGCGACGGGCAGCAGGCGCCCGGGCAGTAGAGGTCTCCGAGTTCGCCGACCGACTGTCGCGGCTCGCTGGTCCGGAGCAGCTGCCGGACGTCCTGGAGACAGTGCGTCGGCATGTCGCGCAGGTCCTCGGACACGCCGCGGGATCGGATGTCGATCCGGCGCGTCCCTTCAAGGATTTGGGCTTCGACTCCCTCACCGCGGTGGAATTGCGCAACCGATTGAACGCGGCTACTGGGCTGAGGCTGCCGGCGACGTTGGTGTTCGACTACCCGACACCGACTTCTCTGGCGGAATTTGTGCTGAGCGAGGTTACGGGGCGCGAGCAACGGGTCGGAACTGTCGACCCCGTGGGTTCGGTGGCGAGTACCAGTAACGAGCCCATCGCCATTGTGGGGATGGCGTGCCGCTATCCCGGCGGCGTGACCACGCCGGAGCAGCTGTGGCAACTGGTGGCTTCCGAGGGGGACGGTGTCGCCGGCTTTCCCACCGACCGCGGCTGGGACCTTGATGCGTTGTTCGATGTGGCCTCCGGCAAGGCCGGGACCTCGTACGCCCGTGAGGGCGGCTTCCTCTACGACGCCGCCGATTTCGACCCCGCGTTCTTCGGCATTTCGCCCCGCGAGGCCCTGGCGATGGACCCGCAGCAGCGACTGCTCCTGGAGACCTCATGGGAAGCGGTCGAGCGGGCGGGCATCGACCCCGGCACGCTGCGCGGCAGCAAGACGGGCGTGTTCGCCGGCGTCATGTATCACGACTACGCGACCCGCCTGATGACGTCGGGTGAGGATCTGCGCAGCCTGGAGGGATACATCGGCAACGGCACTTCGGGCAGCGTGATGTCCGGCCGGGTGTCCTACGTGTTCGGGTTCGAGGGCCCGGCGGTCACGGTGGACACGGCGTGCTCTTCGTCGCTGGTGGCCACGCATCTGGCCGTACAGGCGCTGCGGAGCGGAGAGTGCTCGCTCGCGCTGGCCGGTGGCGTCACCGTCATGGCACACCCTTCGCTGTTCAGCGAGTTCTCGCGGCAGAACGGGCTCGCCTCGGATGGCCGTTGCAAGTCCTTCGCCGACGCAGCTGATGGTGCCGGGTTCTCCGAGGGCGTCGGCGTGCTGCTGGTGGAGCGGCTGTCGGACGCGCGCCGAAATGGACATCCGGTACTGGCCGTTCTCAGTGGTACGGCGGTGAATCAGGATGGTGCGTCGAATGGTTTGACGGCGCCGAATGGTCCGTCGCAGCAGCGGGTGATCCGGCAGGCGTTGGCGAACGCGCGGTTGTCCGGTGCGGATGTGGATGTGGTGGAGGCGCACGGTACGGGTACGACGCTGGGTGATCCGATCGAGGCGCAGGCGCTGCTGGCCACGTACGGGCAGGGGCGCGACGAGGACCGGCCGCTGTGGCTCGGGTCGATCAAGTCGAACATCGGCCACACCCAGGCCGCCGCGGGTGTGGCGGGCATCATCAAGATGGTCGAGGCGATGCGGCACGGTGTGCTGCCGAAGACGCTGCACGTCGATGAGCCGTCCTCGCACGTTGACTGGTCGACCGGTGCGGTGGAGCTGCTCACCGCGCCCCGGCCGTGGACGGCGGGTGACGCACCACGTCGGGCGGCGGTGTCGTCGTTCGGGATCAGCGGCACGAACGCCCACGTGATCGTGGAGCAGGCAACGCCGGTTGCTGAGCTGTCGCGCCCCGAGGCGGTTGTTCCTGCTGGTGGGCCGGTGCCGTGGGTGGTGTCGGCGAGGTCTGAGGCGGGGTTGCGGGCGCAGGCGCGGCGGTTGGGTGCGTTTGTGGTGGGGCGGCCGGAGTTGTCGCCGGTGGATGTGGGTTTCTCGTTGGCGGTGACGCGGGCGAGTTTTGATCATCGTGCTGCTGTTGTGGGCAGTGATCGTGAGGCGTTGCTGGCGGGGTTGGGGGCGCTCGCGGACGGTGAGTCGGCCGCGGGTGTGGTGCGGGGAGAGGTTGCTGCCGGTGATGGTCGCGTTGGGGTGTTGTTCTCGGGTCAGGGCGCCCAGCGGTTGGGTATGGGGCGGGAGTTGTACGACCGTTTCCCTGTTTTTGCGGATGCCTTCGATGCTGTCTGTGGGGAGTTGGAGCGGGCGTTGGGTTCGTCCGTGCGTGGGGTGGTGTGGGGTGAGGACCGGGATGCGCTGAACCAGACGGTGAACGCGCAGGCGGGTTTGTTTGCGGTTGAGGTGTCGTTGTTCCGGTTGCTGGAGTCTTTTGGTGTCGCGCCGGATGTGTTGATTGGTCATTCGGTGGGGGAGCTGGCGGCGGTGCATGTGGCCGGGGTGCTGTCCCTGGAGGACGCGTGCACGCTGGTGGCCGCGCGGGGTCGGCTGATGCAGGCGCTGCCCGAGGGCGGGGCGATGCTCGCCGTCCAGGCCCGCGAGGAGGAGGTTGTACCGCTGCTGGGTGAGGCGGTGTCGCTGGCCGCGGTCAATGGGCCGGAGTCGGTGGTGGTGTCCGGTGATGTCGATGCGGTTGAGGCTGTGCGGGAGTGGGCGAAGCGACAGGGTCGTAAGACGAATCGGCTGCGGGTTTCGCATGCGTTCCACTCGCATCGGATGGACGGCATGCTGGAGGAGTTCGCCCGGGTAGCGGAGCAGTTGACGTACGGGGCGCCGCAGATTCCTGTGATCTCCACCCTCACCGGTGAGGCTGCTTCTGAGGAGGAGTTGTGCTCGCCGGCGTACTGGGTGCGTCAGGTGCGCGAGGCCGTCCGCTTCGCGGATGCGGTGCGTGCAGCTGCGGGTCAGGGTGTGACGCGGTTTGTGGAGGCCGGCCCGGACAGCGTCCTGGCGGCCCTGGCCAGCACCATCCTGGCCGAAGACGAGACCGACCACATCAGTGTGGCGACGCAGCGCGCCGATCGCGACGCGGAGCACACGCTGATCGCTGCCCTTGCTCACCTGCACGTTCATGGCGTCGGCGTTGAGTTGAGGCAGCTCTTCGTCGGTAATCGGCGGGTTGAACTGCCGACGTATGCGTTTGAGCGGGAGCGTTTTTGGCCGAGGTCTGGTGGGTGGCGTGCTGGTGATGTTCGTGGTCTGGGGTTGAGTTCGACTGGGCATCCGTTGCTGGGTGCGGCTGTGACGTTGGCTGATTCGGATCAGGTGGTTCTTACTGGTCGGTTGTCGTTGTCGTCGCATCCGTGGCTTGCGGATCATGTGGTG
>NZ_JBEZJZ010000208.1:0-5975 GCF_040651455.1 Streptomyces sp. NPDC048483 | reverse complement strand
ACCAGATCCCACAGCTCATCCGGCGAAGACACCCCACCCGGGAACCGGCACGACATACCCACGATCGCAATCGGCTCATCCGCCACCGCCAACGCACCGGATTCATCAAGGAGCTGTACCTGCGTCCCCAACAGTTCGGCTGCGATGTGGTTCGCGAGCGCGGACGGCGTCGGGTAGTCGAAGACCAGCGTCGACGGCAGTGACAGTTCCGTAGCCGCAGAGAGCACGTTACGGAACTCGACGGCGGTCAGGGAATCGAAACCGAGCTCCCGGAAAGCCCGCTTCGGCGCCACCGCCTCCGCCGACTTGTGACCGAGTACGGCTGCGGCCCGAGCCCGCACCAGATCCAGCACCATCGCCTCGCGCTGCGATGCGGGCATACCCACCAGACGAGCAGCCAGCTTCCCCTGACCACCGGCCGGACCGGTCGCCCTGGCGGCTTCTGCGTTCTTCATCGCCTCCAGGGCCTCGGGAACTCCCCTGAACAGCGGGCTCGGACGCACTGCCGTGAACGCCGACGCGTAGCGGTCCCAGTCCACGTCGGCGACCGCGAAGCAGCCGCTTGTGCCGGCGAGTCGGCCCAGCACGCGCAGGGCCAACTCCGGTGCCATGGCACCGATGCCGCCCCTGGCCAGTCGACTTTCGACCACGTCAGAGGTGGCCATGCCGGCCTGGTCCCACGCACCCCACGCCACAGACGTCGCCGGAAGCCCCTCACCCACACGCCGTTCCGCCAGCGCGTCCAGGTAGACGTTGGCGGCGGCGTAATTCCCCTGGCCGGCGGCGCCGAAGGAACCTGCAATCGAGGCGAACAGGACGAAGGCCGTTACGGGATGGTCGCGGGTGAGCTCATGAAGATGCCACGCCGCCTCGGCCTTCGGACGGAGAACCGTCCGGAACCGCTCAGGAGTAAGACCATCGACCACACCGTCATCCAAAACCCCCGCCGTATGGAAGACCGCACTGATCTCCTCACCGGCCAGCGCCTCGGCCAGCGCCTCACGGTCGGCGGCATCGCACGCGACGATCCGCACCTCCGCACCCGCCGCAGTCAACGCCCCCCGCAACACGTCGGCACCCGGGGCGTCTTCACCCCGACGACTCAGCAGGACAACCCGCCGCGCACCCCGGTCGACCACCCACCGGGCCACCTCAGCACCCAACGCACCCGTACCACCCGTGACCAGCACCGTGCCGCCCCCAGGCGACCACTCCTGCCCCACCACCCGCGCACAACGCACCAACCGACGGCCAAAGACACCAGACGCCCGAACCGCCACCTGATCCTCAGCACCCTGACCCAACACACCCGCCAGCCGACGCCCCCCACGCTCATCCAGCACAGCAGGCACATCCACCAGACCACCCCAACGATCAGGATGCTCCAACGCCACAACACGCCCCAGACCCCACACCAACGCCCGATCCGGTTCGACTGGCGAATCCGAGGCTCCCGTCGACACAGCACCCCGCGTCAACGCCCACACCCGAGCGCCCACACCCACATCACCCAACGCCTGCACGGCGATCGCGGACTGCACCTCGCCAAGGGCAACCAGCACCCCGGCCGGCCCCTCGCTGTTCTCCTCACCCGTACGGGCGCGGACAAGCTCCGCGAGACCGGCGCGGTCCACCCCGCACGGCACATCCACCCGGACGACCTCAGCCCCACACCGACTCAGGGCACCGGCGACATCGACGCACGCGTCCCCGCCCTCACCAGTCAGCAACAACCACGTCCCCGACAACCGCGAAGACTCCAGCTCACCCACCGGCGACCACGAAAACCCATACCGCCAGTTATCGACCGAGGCTTCGGCCACATAGGCCTGTCGCCACGTCGACAACGCGGACACCGCCGACGTCAGCGAATCGTCCTCACTGATGCCCAGGGCATCACCCAACGTCTCCCAGTCCTCACCGGCCACCGCCTCCCAGAACCGGGACTCCACCCCATCCCCGGCCGAAGACACACCCGCCGACGCCACCGACTCCACCCAGAACCGCTGCCGCTGGAACGCATACGTCGGCAGATCGACCCTCTGCGCACCCGCGAACAACGAATCCCAGCTCACCGCGATTCCAGCCGTGTGGAGCTGAGCAAGAGCGGAAACCAAGGTCTGTCCCGGATCGCGGTCAGCGCGCTGCGTCGCCACACAGACGCTCTCGTTGGCCTCGCCTTCGGCCAGGATGGTGCTGGCCAGGGCCGCCAGGATGCTGTCCGGACCGGCCTCCACAAACCGCGTCACACCCTGACCCACAGCCGAACGCACCGCATCCGCGAAGCGGACTGCCTCCCGTACCTGACGCACCCAGTACGCCGGCGAGCACAACTCCTCCTCAGAAGCAGCCTCACCGGTGAGGGTGGAGATCACAGGAATCTGCGGCGCCCCGTACGTCAACCGCTCCGCTACCCGGGCAAACTCCTCCAGCATGCCGTCCATACGATGCGAGTGGAACGCATGCGAAACCCGCAGCCGATTCGTCCTACGACCCCGCCCCCTCGCCCACTCCCGCACAGCCTCAACCGCATCGACATCACCGGACACCACCACCGAGTCAGGTCCGTTGACCGCGGCAAGCCACACCGACTCACCCAGCAGCGGTGCGACCTCCTCCTCGCGGGCCTGGACAGCGAGCATCGCCCCGCCCTCGGGCAACGCCTGCATCAGCCGACCCCGCGCGGCCACCAGCGTGCACGCATCCTCGAGAGACAGCACCCCGGCCACATGCACCGCCGCCAGCTCCCCCACCGAATGACCGACGAGTACATCCGGCGCGACACCGAAGGACTCCAGCAACCGGAACAACGCCACCTCAACCGCAAACAAACCCGCCTGCGCATTCACCGTCTGGTTCAGCGCATCCTGGTCCTCACCCCACACCACCCCACGCACGGACGAACCCAACGCCCGCTCCAACTCACCACACACACCATCAAAAGCATCCGCGAAAACAGGGAAACGGTCGTACAACTCCCGCCCCATACCAAGCCGCTGCGCACCCTGACCCGAGAACAACACCCCAACGCGACCATCACCGGCAGCGACCTCTCCCCGCACCACACCAGTGGCCGACTCACCGTCCGCGAGCGCCCCCAACCCCATTAGCAACGCCTCACGGTCCGCACCGACCACCGCCGCCCGGTGATCCAGACCGGCACGGGACATCGCCAACGAGAAGCCCACATCCACCGGCGACAACTCCGGCCGCTCCACCACAAACGCACCCAACCGCCGCGCCTGCGCCCGCAACCCCGCCTCAGACCTCGCCGACACCACCCACGCCATCGGCCCACCAGCAGGGACAACCGAGCCCACCCCACCGGCGGCAGACTCCTCCTCCACAACCGGAGGCTGCTCCAAAATCACATGCGCGTTCGTGCCGCTGATCCCGAACGACGACACCGCCGCCCGACGCACCCGACCCGTCTCAGGCCACAACTGAGCCTCGGTCAACAGCCGCATCGCGCCCGCTGACCAGTCGACCTCGGGAGTCGGCTCGTCCACGTGCAGGGTGGGCGGCAGCACGCCGTGCCGCATCGCCTCGACCATCTTGATCACACCGGCCACACCTGACGCAGCCTGCGTATGACCGATATTCGACTTCAGCGCCCCGAGCAACAGTGGTTGGTTCTCAGGCCGATTGCGCCCGTACGTCGCCAACAGTGCCTGTGCTTCGATGAGATCGCCGAGCGGGGTGCCGGTGCCGTGCGCCTCAACGGCATCCACGTCGGCAGTGGTCAGCCCCGCGTTCTGGAGCGCCTGCTCGATCACTCGTTGCTGTGACGGTCCGTTAGGTGCCGTGAGACCGTTCGACGCACCATCCTGGTTCACCGCCGAACCACGCACCACAGCCAGCACTCGGTGGCCGTTGCGCTGCGCGTCCGACAGCCGCTCCAGCAGCAGCACGCCGACGCCCTCGGCGAACGCCGTACCGTCCGCGTTCGCCGCAAAGGACTTGGCCCGGCCGCCGGGCGCCAGGCCGCGTTGCCGGCTGAAGCTGAGCAGTGCCCTCGGGCTGGCCATGAGGGTGACGCCGCCGGCGAGTGCCAGCGAACACTCTTCGTTCCGCAGTGCCTGCGCCGCCAGATGCAGGCCTACCAGCGATGCCGAGCACGCCGTGTCCACGGTCACCGCCGGGCCCTCGAAGCCGAGCGTGTAGGCAACTCGGCCGGACGCGACGCTGGCGGCGCTGCCGTTTCCGACGTACCCCTCCAGTCCCTCTGGCACCGAGGTCAGCCGTGAGGCGTAGTCCTGGTACATGGTGCCGGCGAACACACCGGTGCGGCTGCCGCGCAGTGTTCCGGGGTCGATGCCGGCACGCTCGATCGCCTCCCACGAGGTCTCCAGCAGCAGCCGCTGCTGAGGGTCCACCGCCACGGCCTCCCGCGGCGACATGTCGAAGAACTCCGGGTCGAAGTCCGCCGCCTGGTAGAGGAATCCGCCGTGCCGCGTGTAGCTGGTGCCGGGCCGGTCCGGGTCCGGGTCGAAGAGGCGGTCGAGGTCCCAGCCACGGTCGGCCGGGAAGTCGCCGATCGCGTCTTCGGCGTTCCTGACCAGGTCCCAAAGACCGTCCGGCGAAGTCACTCCGCCGGGGAAGCGACACGCCATTCCGATAATGGCGATCGGCTCCCGTTCGGAGGCTTCCAGGCTGCGGATGCGCTGGCGGGCCTGGTGCAGGTCCGCCGTCACGCGCTTGAGGTAGTCCCGCAGCTTGTCCCGATTCACCATCTAGTGCCACTTTCTCGCGGTACGCACACTGGGTCCGGCATGGGCTCAGGACCCGAGCTCGGTGTCAATGAACGCAAAGATCTCTTCGTCGGTCGCCGCGTCGAGCTTGTCGGTGACCTCGTCCCGGGCGCTGTCGCTGCCGTCGTCCTGCCACTTGGCCAACATCGTCTCCAGCCGCGCCAGAATCCGCTTCCGCCTGTCATCAGAAGCGTCCATGGCGGCCAACGAGGCTTCGAGCCCGTCGAGTTCGCCGTCGGCCTGCGATGCGAAGGCGCGCGGGGCGGCCCCGTCCGTGACCAGTTCGCACTGGAGAAGCTTGGCGATCGCGGTGGGAGTCGGGTGGTCGAAAACCAGGGTGGACGGCAGACGCAGTGCGGCGGCGGCGTTGAGCCGGTTGCGCAGTTCCACCGCCATGAGTGAGTCGAAGCCGAGGTCCTTCAGCGGGCGGTTCGGCTGCACCGTGTCCGGTGAGGCGTAGCCGACGACCGTGGCGACGTGGCCGCAGACCAGTTCGAGAACCAGTCTGTCGACCTCCTCGGCCGGCAGTCCGGCGAGCCGTGCGGCCAGCGACGGCCCTGCCGCGGACGTCGAGCCGGCCGTGCCCGCAGTGCCCGCCGGGTTGCTCACGGCGGTGCCGCGCGACGTCACCGGCCGGACGAGGCTACGGGCGAGGGCGCCGAGCACTTCCGGTACGGAGCCGTCGGTGGCATGGGCACGCAGCGCGTCGACGTCCAGCCGGACCGGCAGGGCGAGCGCCCCGGCGCCGGTTCGGCCGAGTGCGGTGTCGAAGAACGCGAGCCCCTGTTCGGTGGTGATCGGCAGTGAGCCGCGACGCGCCATGCGCTGATCGTCGGTGGCGGCGAGACTGCCGGTCATGCCGCTGGCCTCGGCCCACAGGCCCCAGGCCAGCGAGGTGGCCGGCAGACCCCGGGCCCTGCGGTGCTGGGCCAGGGCATCCAGGAAGGTGTTGGCCGCCGCGTAGTTGCCCTGCCCCGGGTTACCGAACACACCGGCGGCGGAGGAGAAGAGGACGAATGCCGTCAGGTCGTGGGCCTGGGTCAGCTCGTGCAGGTTCAGCGCGGCATCGACCTTCGGCCGCAGCACCGCATCCAACCGCTCCGGCGTCAACGACTCGATCACACCATCGTCCAGCACACCCGCCGCATGCACCACACCCGTCAGCGGCCACTCGGCCGGAACACCCGCCAACACCCCGGCGAGACTCTCCCGATCGGCCACATC
>NZ_JBEZJZ010000207.1:2744-6186 GCF_040651455.1 Streptomyces sp. NPDC048483 | reverse complement strand
TCGACCGGCGGGCGAGGCCAGGACGATACCGTCGAACGGTCCGCCGTACGCTGCCGCGAACGCGACGGCGTCGGTGGCTCCGTCGCGGCGGAAGGCTGCGGCCCGCACCCGCCCGGCCTGCTGTGGCGGCCACGTCGCAGCACAACTCAGGCCGCGCCACCGCGCGGTCTCCGAACGAACCGGGGGCGTGATGAACGGGACGGACGCATGGGGCTTCGCCACGCGCGAAGCGGCCACCACAAAAGGCCGCACCACAGACAACGGAGCTGCCGGCCAGGCGGCGGCGCACGACGAGCCGTACGGGCCGCTGCGTACGGCGCGCGCAGCGCTCACCCGCATCCTTGAGCCGGGCGACGAAACGGCCGGTCGCTGGCTGCGCGAAATGGGTCCGGAGTCCTTGTGGCGCGCACTGTCCGGTGACGCCGCCCCGCCCGCAGGCGCGCGCCCCGACAAGATCGCGGGCCTGCGGCTGCGCGCGGCGCGTACCGATCCCGCCGGGGACCTGGCCACCCTCACCGCCCTCGGCGGCCGCTTCCTCATCCCCGGCGACGAGGAATGGCCCGGCCAGCTCGACGACCTCGGCGACGGCCGCCCCATCGGCCTGTGGGTGCGCGGTCTGGCGAACCTCCGGTTCTGGGCGCTGCGCTCCGTTGCCATCGTCGGAGCGAGGGCCTGCACCGAATACGGCGCCCACCTCGCCGCCACCCTCGGCGCCGCCCTCGCCGAACGCGGCTGGACCGTCGCCTCCGGAGCCGCGTACGGCGTCGACGGAGCGGCTCACCGAGGCGCGCTCGCCGCCGACGGCGCGACCCTCGCCGTGCTCGCCTCGGGCGTCGACCACGCCTACCCGCGCGGACACACCGAACTGCTCGGCCGCATCGCCGAACAGGGCCTGCTGGTCGCCGAGTTACCGCCGGGCGACCACCCCACCCGCAGCCGCTTCATCCAGCGCAACCGCGTCATTGCCGCGCTCACCCGAGGCACCGTCGTGGTGGAGGCGGAACTCCGCAGCGGGTCGCTGGTCACCGCCCGGCGGGCGCTGGCACTCGGACGGTTCACCATGGGCATGCCCGGACCCGTCACCAGCGGCCTGTCCGCAGGTGTGCACCAACTCCTGCGCGGCGAGGCGACGCTGGTCACCGACGCCGACGAGGTCATCGAACTCGTCGGCAGCATCGGCGACCTCGGCCCCCAGCGGCACGGGCCGACCCTCGCCCGCGACCTCCTGGACCCCGTCGCGGCCCGCGTACTGGAGGCCCTGCCCGCCCGCGGCGGGGCGGACGCCGGCCATCTGGCCAGGGAATCGGGCACGACCCGCGACATCGTGCAGAGCAAGCTCGTTGAGCTGCAGTCGCTCGGATTCGTTCAAAGGTGCGGTGGCCGCTGGGAGTTGGCCCGACGCGCCGAGCCTGCCGAAGGTTCCCGGCGAGGCGGTACTTGACCTGGGGCGAACGGGTGAAAGGGTGAGGGGAATGACCGCAGAATCCAGGTTTGCCTTGCTTCGGCGCGGGGCGTCGACCCGTGGGGCGACGATGAGGCGGCGCAACGGACGCGAGGGATCCCGCCCGCCGCGTCAAGGCGCCCGGCCGTCCGGCCCCACGGTGATCCGGGCCCGGTGCCGATTCCCGGTGCTGCCGCGCTGTACGAGGTAACCCTGAGGTGCGGGCAGCGGAACGTATCTGCGCACGCCCGATCCGCCCTTCCTCGCACACCGCGACGCCGCGGTCACGCTACGCTCACAGGCACTTCACCCCTCAACCGTCCACCCATCCAGCGTCTCGGCAGAACGGCTCAAGGCGACGAATGCCCCAGCACACCTCCGGGTCTGACCGCGCGGCTGTACCACCCGCCGCGCGCGGCAGCGTGCGCCCCGCCGCGCCCTCCTCGCTCGACGAGCTGTGGCGCTCCTACAAGGCGTCGGGCGACGGACGGTTGCGGGAACAGCTGATCCTGCACTACTCCCCGCTGGTCAAATACGTTGCCGGCCGCGTCAGCGTCGGGCTGCCCCCCAACGTCGAACAGGCCGATTTCGTTTCCTCCGGAGTCTTCGGCCTGATCGACGCCATCGAGAAATTCGAACCGGAACGCTCCATCAAGTTCGAGACCTACGCGATCACCCGCATCCGCGGCGCCATGATCGACGAGCTGCGCGCGCTGGACTGGATTCCCCGGTCCGTACGGCAGAAGGCCCGAGCCGTGGAACGGGCGTACGCCACCCTCGAGGCGCAGCTGCGCCGCACCCCGTCCGAGGCGGAGGTCGCCGACGAGATGGGTATCGCGTTGGAGGAGCTCCACGGCGTGTTCAGCCAGCTGTCCCTGGCCAATGTGGTGGCGTTGGAAGAGCTGCTGCACGTCGGCGGCGAGGGCGGCGAGCGGCTCAGCCTCATGGACACGCTGGAGGACACCGCTGCCGAGAACCCTGTCGAAATCGCCGAGGACCGAGAGCTGCGGCGACTGCTCGCGCGCGCCATCAACACCCTTCCCGACCGCGAGAAGACCGTGGTCACCCTCTACTACTACGAGGGCCTCACGCTCGCCGAGATCGGCAATGTCCTGGGTGTCACCGAGAGCCGGGTGAGCCAGATCCACACCAAGTCCGTACTGCAGCTCCGGGCGAAACTCGCCGACGTCGGACGCTGAAACCGCCGAAACCGGGGTGCCGGGCGGAGTGCCGCGACGGGCGAGCCATCCGTACAGTGGGCATGTGCCAAGGATTCGAGCGGCCTCTGTGGCCGAGCACCGGACGATGCAGCGCGGCGCCCTCCTGGACGCCGCCCGCACCCTGCTGTCCGAAGGTGGAACGGAAGCGCTGACCTTCCCCGCCCTCGCCGAGCGCACGGGACTCGCGCGCTCCTCCGTGTACGAGTACTTCCGCTCCCGCGCGGCCGTCGTCGAGGAGCTGTGCGCTGTCGACTTCCCGGTCTGGGCCGCGGAGGTCGAGGCGGCGATGGAGCGCGCCGGTACGCCCGAGCAGAAGATCGAGGCATATGTGCGCCGGCAACTGGGCCTGGTCGGCGACCGGCGCCACCGTGCCGTCGTCGCCATCTCGGCCGGCGAGCTGGACGCCGGCGCGCGCGAGAAGATCCGCGCGGCACACGGCGGGCTCATCGCCATGATCATCGAAGCCCTCGCCGCACTCGGCCACGACCAGCCCCGGCTCGCCGCCATGCTTCTCCAGGGTGTTGTCGACGCCGCGGTCCGGCGCATCGAACTCGGCGCGGCGGAGAACCCGGACGAGATCACGGAGGCGGCGGTGGGGATGGTCCTGCGCGGGGTGCGCGGCTGACTCGGGGGGGCCTCCCCCCCGCCCCCACCCCTCCCCCAACAACGCTCGTTGCGCCCGCAGCCCGCAGCCCGCAGCCCGCAGCCCGCAGCCCGCAGCCCGCAGCCCGCAGCCCGCAGCCCGCAGCCCGCAGCCCGCAGCCCGCAGCCCGCAGCCCGG
>NZ_JBEZJZ010000207.1:1798-2648 GCF_040651455.1 Streptomyces sp. NPDC048483 | reverse complement strand
CCGGCCCCTCCTGGGGCCGTTTGGGCGTGGCCCCTACCCGCGCGGGTACTTCTCTCGCTTCCTCCTCACCTGCCTGAGTTCACCCACCTCGGCAGCCCCACTTCACCCGCGAGAGCGGTGCTCCCCGTGGCTCGCGCCCCGGCCGCGGCTGCCGGCCCGGCGAGAGGCTCCCCAGTGCCCAGAGCGCGGCGGCGGCCAGTGCGATCGCCCCGGCCAGCGCGGTTCCTGTACCCGTCGTAGCTGTCTTGCGAGTGGTTGGGCGGGCCGGCCGCCCGGTCCGCCCGTGGTCCGGCGGCACGGGTACGCCGATCACCGGAAGCAGGCGCGACGGGCCGCTACGAAGCAGGGGCGGAGGCAGGAGCGTGAGCGGGTCCAGGTACGTCTTCCCGCGGCGCAGGCCCCAGTGGAGGCATGGCCCGCGGCAGTGGAACGGGCCCCGTTGCAGTACGGCGACGGGCTCACCGGCCAGGACGCGCCGGCCCTTCCGCGCGGTGGGGCGAACCGGTTCGTAGGTGGTGCGTAACGCGGGACGTCCCGAGCGGGACAGTTCGATGGTGAGGACTCCGCGCCCGGCAACCATTCCCGCGAAGGTCACCCGGCCGGGCGCCGCCGCACGCACCGTCGTACCGGCCGAGGCCGCCAGGTCCACGCCGCGGTGCCCCGCCGCCCATGGCGTGGGCGGCGGCTCCCAGCCACGTAACACTGCAGGCCGTATGCCCTCCGCGCCCTCCACCGGCCACGCACGCTCCGCCGAAGCCGAAGCCGAAGCCGAAGCCGAAGCCGAAGCCGAAGCCGAAGCCGAAGCCGAAGCCGAAGCCGAAGCCGAAGCCGAAGCCGAAGCCGAAGCCGA
>NZ_JBEZJZ010000207.1:0-1699 GCF_040651455.1 Streptomyces sp. NPDC048483 | reverse complement strand
AAGCCGGTATGGGAGCCCGTGCCCGACCGGCTTTCAGGGCCCCCGCTTCCGTGCGCCCCGCATCACCGCCCCCCACCGCCTCCGCCACCACATGCGCCATTGACGCGGCCGAACCCCTCCCTACCCCGGGACTCCCCACCCCGGAACTCGGCACCCCGTACGCCGCCGTCAGCGTCGGCACGCAGAGAGCGGCAGCCGTGGCGACGGCCAGGAAGCCCGTGACCGCACGCACCGGAAAGAAGCAGTTCCGACCGTCGCCTTCTGGCGCCTTGTGCCGGCGCCGCGCGCGGCGCGCCTGCGGTCCGACGATCCTCCGGAAGCTCGTACCCGAGCGGGAATTTCGTTTCATGGCCCGACCGTGACGCAGCCCGCCGCCGCATGGGGATCTTGGTCGGAATCTGTGGATAACCCGCCGGATGTGGATAACGCTGTCACTCGCCCGGGGCACGAAAAGGTGCGTGTCGCCCAGTACATCGGCCGTCCCGTACACTTCTTGTGGCGATCCGGGTCACCGGATCGACTTCGCACGCCCCGCCGTCAGTGCAGCAGTCCCTTTCGGGCAGCACGATGGCCGCGCCCCTCGGTCCTCGGAAGGTTCCGCAAGGTTCCTTCCCCGGCAGGCGCGTCGGGGCGTCAGGCACCGCGGCCGACCGGCCGCAGTGGAACCGAGAAACACGAGGAGTACGGCCATGGCCGTCGTCACGATGCGGGAGCTGCTGGAGAGCGGCGTCCACTTCGGGCACCAGACCCGGCGCTGGAACCCGAAGATGAAGCGTTTCATCTTCACCGAGCGCAACGGCATCTACATCATCGACCTGCTCCAGTCGCTGTCGTACATCGACCGCGCCTACGAGTTCGTCAAGGAGACCGTCGCCCACGGCGGCTCGGTGATGTTCGTCGGTACCAAGAAGCAGGCCCAGGAGGCCATTGCCGAGCAGGCGACCCGCGTGGGCATGCCCTACGTGAACCAGCGCTGGCTCGGCGGCATGCTGACCAACTTCTCGACCGTCTACAAGCGCCTGCAGCGCCTGAAGGAGCTCGAGCAGATCGACTTCGAGGATGTGGCCGCCTCCGGCCTCACCAAGAAGGAGCTCCTCGTCCTCTCCCGCGAGAAGGCCAAGCTGGAGAAGACCCTCGGCGGTATCCGCGAGATGCAGAAGGTGCCCAGCGCCGTCTGGATCGTGGACACCAAGAAGGAGCACATCGCCGTCGGTGAGGCGCGCAAGCTCAACATCCCGGTCGTCGCGATCCTCGACACCAACTGCGACCCGGACGAGGTCGACTACAAGATCCCGGGCAACGACGACGCGATCCGCTCCGTCACCCTGCTCACCCGCGTGATCGCCGACGCCGTCGCCGAGGGCCTCATTGCCCGCTCCGGTGCCGCCACCGGCGACCAGAAGCCCGGCGAGAAGGCTGCTGCCGCCGAGCCGCTGGCCGAGTGGGAGCGCGACCTGCTCGAGGGCGAGAAGAAGTCCGACGAGGCCGAGAAGCCCGCCGAGACCCCCGCCGCCGAGGCCCCCGCCGCCGAGGCCCCCGCGGTCGAGGCTCCGGCTGCCGAGGCTCCGGCTGCCGAGGCCGAGAAGCCGGCCGCGGACGCCGAGCAGGCCTGACCCGCAGCATCCGGTTGATGACGGCGGGGGCCCAGCCACGTCGTCCCGCGGGACGGCATGGCGGCCTGGTCCGCGCCGGACGCCGG
>NZ_JBEZJZ010000206.1:0-6408 GCF_040651455.1 Streptomyces sp. NPDC048483 | reverse complement strand
CGAACGCCTCCTTGAGGACCCCGGGAGGCGCTGGCCGGCCGGCCTCGCCATGACGGCCATGCGGCAACTCCTCAGGGTCTCGCTCGCCGCCCGCCGCGGCCGCGGCGCCGACGCCCTGAAAGCCGTCTTGTCCTGCGGCCGCCAACTGGAATCGGCCGGCTGGCGCAACTCCGCCCTCTTCCCCTGGCGGCCCCGCGCCATCGTCCTCCACCACCGCCTGGGCGAGACCCGGCCGGCCCTGGCCCTGGCGGAGGAGGAACTGGCCTGGGCGCGGCAGTGGGCGGCCCCCGCCGCTCTCGGCCGCGCCCTGCGCCTGAACGCCCTCCTGCCCGGCGGAGGCGGCGTCCCCGCCCTGCGCGAGTCCGCCGAGATCCTTCGTACGTCCGCCAACACGCTCGAACTGTCCCGCACATTGCTCCAGTTGGGTCGAACCCTGGAAGGCGGCAAGGAATCGAGGGCGGTGCTGCGTGAGGCCGTTGATCTCACCACCGCCTGCGGCGCCCCCTGGCTGACCGAGCGCGCCCGCGCGGCGCTGGGAACCGCTGCCCCCAGCCAGGAGGCACCGCTCACCCAAGGCGAGCGCAAGGTCGTCTCGCTGGTGAGCCGGGGTCTGACCAATCAGGAAATCGCCGATGAACTGGGCGTGAGCACCCGTGCGGTGGAGAAGCATCTGACGTCGTGCTACCGGAAGTTGGGCGTCTCGGGGCGACGTGAGCTGCTGGGAGGCCGGAGCGCGCTCGCGTCGCACTGAGTGCGCCGAGCGCCCCTTACGCTGCGGGGGATACCGGCGGTAATCGTTCGGGGGCCGAAGGTCGTGGCGGACCGTACCGTGCGGGAGAGTGCGACCACAGGTTTAGGCATAAGGGCCGGGTCAGCGTTGACGCTTGTCCGGATCGATCCTTAGTGTCAATTGTGTCGGGGAGTTCGGAATTTCTTCCCCGCAGATACCGGGCGGCCCGCGGATCCCGTGGCCCGCTTCATTCTCCGGTTTTCTCCTTCTCGCTCGATGTCTCTTGATTTCTGGTTTACAAGCGGGGGTTGGAAAGGATGTCGGTCCCTTGAGATTTCCTGCTCTGGTGAACTCTCTGCAATTTTCGGCAGACCACAGTACGGCCGGTACGGCGGTCCGAGGGGAGGTGCGGCCGAGCGTGTGCATATCCGTACTGGACCCGGCACTGACAATCCGTCAGGCCAATCAGGACTTCTTCCATCACTTCGCGACCCCCACCGCAACTTCCGCCGACGTACTCGCCCCTCCCCCCTCCGATTCCTCGACGACGGCACCCGACGTCTTCGGGCGGAATTTCCGCGATCTGGTGCACCCCAGCGTGCGGCAGCCGCTCATGCGGCAGTTCGAGCGGCTGCTGGAGGGCCGCCGGGACCGGTTCGCCACGAACGTGGTGGCGCTGCGGCCGACCGGCGACGTGTTCACCGGCAGCCTCACGGCCGCCGCCGTGAGCGGCTACGGCCCCGACCCGGCCGCCGTCCTCGTGGTGATGCGGTCAGGTCAGGGCTCGGCGGACGACGCATTGGCGGCACCGAAAAGGAAACTGCTCAGCGAGATCGACGCGCGAATTCTGGAGGGAATCGCGGCGGGCCTGTCCACGATTCCGCTGGCGTCCCGGCTGTATCTCAGCCAGCACGGCGTGGAGTATCACGTCACCGGTCTGCTGCGGAAACTGAAGGCTCCCAACCGCGCGGCGCTGGTCTCCCGCGCGTATGCGATGGGGGTGCTGACGGTGGGGTCCTGGCCGCCCCGCGTCGTGGACGACTTCATCAAGTAACACCCCCGCATTCTGGTGGTTCGCCGCGCGGACGCGGGCCGAGGTCTGCCTTAGCGACCCGGACCATTCCGAAGGCGGGCCGAGGAGGTACCGGGCGCCGGGGGTGCCGCTGTCCTGCCCGGGCGCCCCGGCCTGTCTGCGCGCCGTCGGCCGCGGGCCCGGCCGACTCTACGGAATTCCATGGTCACCCCCATAGAGACTGGGCGCGTGGCGTGCGGGAAGTCGAGCTGCCTCGTGCAGGGCACGCAGATAACTCAGTAGCTGTGGAACAGCCGTCCCCAGTGCCGGCTGCCCACATCGAAATCCTCTGCTGTCCGACGGTCTTGAGATGGGTTGGAACGTGGCGAACATGGATCAGGAACAGAAACTCCGCGACTACCTGAAGCGGGCCGGCGCCGACCTGCGGCGCTCCCGGCAGCGGGTGGGCGAGCTGGAGGCGGCGGCCCGCGAGCCGATCGCGATCGTGGGCATGAGCTGCCGCTTCCCGGGTGGTGTGAGCAGCCCCGAAGAGCTCTGGTCCCTGCTCGCCGCCGACGGGGACGGCATCACGGCTTCCCCCGACGACCGCGGCTGGGAGCAGCTGGCCGAGGACCCGGGGGAGTTCTCCGGTGGATTCCTGCACGACGCGGCCGAGTTCGACGCCTCCTTCTTCGGGATCTCCCCCCGTGAGGCACTCGCCATGG
This sequence comes from Streptomyces sp. NPDC048483, assembly GCF_040651455.1. NCBI lineage: Bacteria > Bacillati > Actinomycetota > Actinomycetes > Kitasatosporales > Streptomycetaceae > Streptomyces > Streptomyces sp. NPDC048483. The sequence goes on along the minus strand of NZ_JBEZJZ010000206.1, from coordinate 3,941 downwards.
ACCCGCAGCAGCGACTGCTGCTGGAGTCCTCCTGGGAAGCCTTCGAGCGGTCCGGCATCGACCCGGCGGCGGTCCGGGGCAGCAGGACAGGCATGTTCGTCGGGGCGATGCCCCAGGAGTACCGGGTGGGTCCGGACGACGACGTCCAGGGCTTTGCCCTGACGGGCACCACCACCAGCGTCATCTCGGGCCGGCTCGCGTACTTCTTCGGAACCGTGGGCCCGGCGATCACCGTCGACACCGCCTGCTCGTCCTCCCTCGTCGCCCTGCACCTGGCCGCCCACTCCCTGCGTCAGGGTGAGTGCTCCCTGGCGCTGGCCGCCGGCGTCACCGTGATGTCCAGCCCCACCACCTTCGTGGAGTTCAGCCGCCAGGGCGGGCTCGCCGCCGACGGGCGCTGCCGCTCCTTCGCCGACTCCGCGGGCGGCACCGGCTGGGCCGAGGGCGTGGGCGTCCTGGTCCTGGAACGCCTCTCGGAGGCCCGCCGCAACGGGCACGAGATCCTCGCCGTCGTCCGGGGCTCCGCCGTCAACCAGGACGGCGCCTCCAACGGGCTGACCGCGCCCAACGGCCCCTCGCAGCAACGGGTCATCGAGCAGGCGCTGGTCAGCGCGCGGCTCTCGGCCAACGAGATCGACGTCGTCGAGGCGCACGGCACCGGCACCGTGCTGGGCGACCCGGTCGAGGCCCAGGCGCTGCTGGCCACCTACGGCCAGGGCCGCGAGGCCGACCACCCACTGCTGCTGGGCTCCGTCAAATCCAACCTCGGCCACACCCAGGCGGCGGCAGGCATGGCCGGCGTCATCAAAATGGTGCTGGCCATGCGGCACGGCCTGCTCCCGCGCACACTCCACGTGGACGTGCCGTCCTCGCACGTCGACTGGACACAGGGGACCGTACGCCTGCTCACCGAGCAAGTCTCCTGGCCGCAGGGCGAACAGCCGCGACGAGCCGGCATCTCCTCGTTCGGGCTCAGCGGCACCAACGCGCACACGATCCTGGAGGAGGCCCCGGCCGCCCCGTCCCCCGAGGCAGGCCAGGGGGACCAGGAGGGCACCGCGCCGCCGGCCGCCGAACCCGTGGCGGCGGGCGCCGTCCCATGGCTCGTCTCCGGCCGCACCCGCGAGGCGCTGCGCGCCCAGGCGGCGCGGCTGCTCGAACACCTCACGTCCCACCCCGGTCTCGCGCCCGTGGACCTGGCCTACTCCCTGGCCACGGCCCGCTCCGGCCTGGAGCACCGCGCCGCGTTCACCGCGGCCGACCTGGGCCGGGCCCGCGCCGCGCTCACCGCGCTCGCCGACGGCGCGCCGGCCCCCGGCCTGGTACAGGACACCGCCCGGACGCGGTCCAAGCTCGCCTTCCTCTTCGCGGGCCAGGGCTCCCAGCGGCCGGGCATGGGGCGTGAACTGGCTGCCCGCTTCCCCGTCTTCGCCACCGCCCTCGACGAGGTCCTCACCCACCTCGACCAGGGCCTTGAACGGCCCCTGAAGGACGTGCTGTTCGCCGCCGAAGGCACGCCCGAGGCCGCCCTGCTCGACGGGACCGGCTACGCCCAGCCCGCGCTGTTCGCGATCGAGGTGGCGCTGTACCGGCTCGCCGAATCCTTCGGCATCAAGCCGGACTTCCTCGCCGGGCACTCCATCGGCGAGATCGCCGCGGCGCACGTGGCCGGGGTCTTCTCCGTGGCCGACGCGGCGGCCCTGGTGGTCGCCCGCGGCCGCCTCATGCAGGCGCTGCCCGAAGGTGGCGCCATGGTCTCCCTCGAAGCCACCGAGGAGGAGGTCCTGCCCCTGCTGGCGGACCGGCCGGACCGCGTCTCGATCGCCGCGGTCAACGGGCCCGCCGCCGTCGTCGTCGCCGGCCGGGCCGACGAGGTCGGCGCCGTCGCGGAGCACTTCGGCGCGCTGGGCCGCAAGACCAAGCGGCTGCGTGTCTCGCACGCCTTCCACTCCCCGCTCATGGAGCCCATGCTGGCGGAGTTCCGCACCGCCGTCTCCCGGCTCACACCGCAGGCGCCCGTCATCCCGGTCGTGTCCGGCCTGACCGGGACCCTCGCCACGGTGGAGCAGCTGACCTCCCCCGAGTACTGGGTGAACCACGCCCGTCACACCGTACGGTTCGCCGACGCCCTCGACTGGCTCCACGGCCATGGCGCCGCCACCTTCCTGGAGCTGGGGCCCGACGGCGTCCTGTCCGCCATGGCCCAGAACTCCCTGGCCGCGACCGGCACCGCGGACGGTGCCCCCGATTCCGCCGACGCCGTCGGCCCCGCCGATGGCGTCCCCGCCACGCTCGCCGTACTGCGGCCGGGCCGCCCCGAGGCCGAGACCCTCACCGCCGCGCTGGTGGGTCTGCACACCCGCGGCGTGGCCGTCCAGTGGGAGTCCTACTTCCAGGACACCGGCGCCCGGCGCACCGACCTGCCCACCTACGCCTTCCAGCGCCGCCGCTACTGGCCCAAGAGCACGCCCGCGACGGGCGGTGACGTACGCGCCGCCGGCCTGGGCGCGGCGCACCACCCGCTGCTGACAGCCGCCGTGTCGGTCGCCAACTCCGACGGCCTGCTGTTGACCGGCCGGCTGTCGCGGCGCACCCACCCCTGGCTCGCCGACCACGCCGTGCGCGGCACGGTGCTGCTGCCGGGTACCGCCTTCCTGGAGCTGGCCGTGCGCGCCGGGGACGAGACCGGCTGCGGTCGGGTGGAGGAACTCACCCTGGCCGCCCCGCTGGTGCTGCCCGAGCAGGGCGGCGTCCAGGTGCAGGTGTGGGTGGGCAGCCCCGACGAGTCGGGCCGCCGCGCCGTCAGCGTGCACTCCCGTCCCGACGGGCCGGAGGAACTTCCCTGGACCCAGCACGCCTCAGGCACCCTTGCCGCCGGCGAGCACCACGCCGACTTCGACGCCACCGTCTGGCCCCCCGCCGACGCGCGTCCGCTGGACCTGGACGGCTTCTACGACCGCATGGCCGACACCGGCTTCGGATACGGCCCCCTGTTCCAGGGCCTGCGCGCCGCCTGGCGCAGCGGCGATGACGTCTACGCCGAGGTGACGCTGCCCGGGACGAACGGCTCCGACGCCGAGTCCGCTGCGTCGTTCGCGATCCACCCGGCCCTGCTGGACGCCGCGTTGCACGCCGCGGCCTTCCTCGACCTGGGCGAGCACGCCCGCGGCGGTCTGCCCTTCTCGTGGCAGGACGTGACCCTGCACGCGAGCGGGGCGAGCACGGTCCGCGTGAAGCTGACCCCGGCCGAGGACGACGCGGTGGCGATCGCCGTCGCCGACACCACCGGCGCCCCCGTCGCCTCCATCGGCTCGCTCGTCCTGCGCACCATGCCCGACGAGGGGATCGGCGCCGCCAACTCCCTCGTCCGCGACGCCCTGTTCGAGCTGCGCTGGACCGCATCGCACCAGGCCGCCCAGGCGGCGCCCGCCTCGGTCGCCGTCCTCGGCCCGGACCTCTTCGGCCTGGAGGGGGCTCTTTCGGCGCCGGATTCCTCGCCGGACCTCGCCGTCACGGTGCTGCCCGGCCCGGACGCCGCCACCCACGTCCCGGACGTGGTCCTCGCCCCCGTGGCCGGTGCCGCCGATCACGACGTCGTCACCTCGGTGCACGCCCGCACCGCACATGTCCTGGAGCGCCTGCGGACCTGGCTGGACGACGAGCGCTGCGCCGCGTCCCGGCTGGTCTTCGTCACCCGCGGCGCCGTCGCCACCGACGCCCGGCAGGCACCGGACCCGGTGACCGCCGCCGTCTGGGGCCTGGTGCGCGCCGCGCAGAGCGAACACCCCGGCCGCTTCGGGCTGTTGGACCTCGACCCGGCCTCCACCGAGCCGGCCGCAGAGCCGCTGCTGCGGGCCCTGGCCCTGGACGAGCCGCAGTCCGCCGTCCGCGGCACCGCCGTGCTCACCGCGCGGATCGCCCGCGCCCAGGCGCCGCAGGCC
>NZ_JBEZJZ010000205.1:0-6770 GCF_040651455.1 Streptomyces sp. NPDC048483 | reverse complement strand
CGTGTCACTTCAGCGCTCTACCGCCGAGATCTTCCCGGGTGGTCACGTTGAAACCGGGCCAGTGGACGATACTGGGATTGAACCAGTGACCTCTTCCGTGTCAGGGAAGCGCTCTCCCGCTGAGCTAATCGTCCTTGGAGGTGGAGACGGGATTTGAACCCGTGTAGACGGCTTTGCAGGCCGTTGCCTCGCCTCTCGGCCACTCCACCAGGAGTGAGGGGGTTCGGGAAGATCCCCACATCGAGCGGACGACGAGACTCGAACTCGCGACATCCACCTTGGCAAGGTGGTGCTCTACCAACTGAGCTACGTCCGCAGATTGTCTCTCCCAGACTACGTCCGGAAGCTACTTGGCCTCCGGGGCGCTTCCGCGTCCCGGCGACGTGTTGAACTCTAGCGGATTCCGGGGCCAGTACAAAAACGCGTTTGTGCAGCGTGCTGCGCTGCTCTCTCGGCCAAGGCGGCGGTCGGGCCCCGGCCATAGACTCACTGACGTGCGCGACTTCCCTCCCATGGCCCGCTTCGGCGGTCTGATAGCCACCGACCTGCGTGATGTCACCACCGATCCCGCGGCCCTGGACTCGACGGGCTGGTGGGCCGTCGTCGCCGGCTTCGAAGGGGACGTGGTCTGCGCCCGCTTCGGCGACGTCCGCCCCGCCACCAGCGCCGACGAGCCCGACCCCGGCGACTGGCGCGGCCCCGCCCACGGCCACTGGCACAGCTCCATGGACCGCGCCGCCTATACCGCCGGTGTGCGGTGGGTCCGTGCGTACATTGCGGCGGGCGAGGTCTACCAGGTGAACCTCTGCCGGGTGCTGTCCGCTCCGCTGCCCGACCCCGCCCGCAGCGATGTGGACGCGCTGTCCGCGGTGCTGGCCCGCGGCAACCCCGCCCCGTACGCGGGCATGGTCCGGCTGCCCGCCCACGGCGTCGAGGTCGCCTCCGCCTCGCCGGAGCTGTTTCTGCGGCGCACGGGCCGCACGGTCGAGTCCGGGCCCATAAAAGGCACCGGCAGGACGGCCGAGGACCTCTCCGAGAAGGACCGGGCGGAGAACGTGATGATCGTGGACCTGGTCCGCAACGATCTCGGCCGGGTCTGCGCCACAGGCACGGTGACCGTCCCGGCACTGTGCGCCGTCGAGCCGCACCCCGGCCTCGTCCACCTGGTCTCCACGGTGCGCGGCGAACTGGCCGGGGCGCACGAGCGGACGGCCTGGGCGGATCTGCTGGAAGCCACCTTCCCGCCCGGCTCGGTCACCGGCGCCCCCAAGTCCAGCGCGCTGCGGATCATCGACGAGCTGGAGACCACGCCCCGCGGCCCGTACTGCGGCGGCATCGGCTGGGTCGACGCGGACCGCCGGACCGGCGAGCTCAACGTCGGCATCCGTACGTTCTGGATCGACCGCGCCGCGGCCGGCGGGGCCGTCCTGCGGTTCGGTGCCGGTGCGGGGATCATCTGGGACTCCGACCCGGAGAGGGAGTGGGCCGAGACGGAGTTGAAGGCGAGCCGACTGCTCGCGGTAGCGTCGGGTGTGCATGAAGTGAGCGGAGGACGGCGACGATGAAGATCTGGCTCGACGGGGGACTGACGGACGCGGACGGCGCCCATGTCTCGGTCTTCGACCACGGGCTGACGGTCGGCGACGGGGTCTTCGAGACCGTCAAGGCCGACCACGGACGCGCCTTCGCCCTCACCCGCCACCTGGAGCGCCTGGCCACCTCCGCGCGGGGGCTCGGCCTGCCCGAACCCGATCTCGACGAAGTCCGGCGCGGCTGCGCGGCCGTCCTGGACGCCCACCCGATGGCGCTCGCCCGGCTGCGGATCACCTATACCGGCGGTCTGTCGCCGCTCGGCTCGGACCGCGGGAACAACGGCCCGACGCTGGTCATCGCGGCCTCCGAGGCCCACCGCCGCGCCGACACCACCGCCGCGGTCACCGTCCCCTGGACCCGTAACGAACGCGGCGCGCTCGCCGGCCTGAAGACCACCTCGTACGGCGAGAACGTCGTCGCGCTCGCCCGCGCCCGCGAACTGGGCGCAACCGAGGCGCTGTTCGCCAACACCGTCGGCCGGCTCTGCGAGGGCACCGGCTCCAATGTCTTCGTCGTCCTGGACGGCGAACTGCACACCCCACCGCTGCACTCCGGCTGCCTGGCGGGCATCACCCGTGTCCTGACGATCACCTGGGCGGGCGCCAAGGAGACCGATCTGCCGCTGGACGTCCTCGAGCGGGCCGAGGAGATCTTCCTGACCTCCACCCTGCGCGACGTCCAGGCGGTGACCAGGATCGACGGCCGCCAACTGGCCGACGGACCCGGCCCGGTGACCGCCGAGGCCATGCGCATCTTCGACGAGCAGGCGGCCGCGGACTTCGATCCCCGGTGAGGTCCCGGTGAGCGCCGATGAGGTCCCGGTGATGCCCGCCCTGCACAGCAGGGTAGGAAGTCCCCGTGACCACTACGCTGCGCCCCGCGGGACGGGAAGAACGCCATGACGACGGGGGCCGGGCCCGTTCGTACGACGTCTGTGTCAACAGCCGGCGTGTCGGCGGGATCCGACTGAGCACCGATGCCCGGTTCGGGCCGGTCGCCGGCCGGATCGAGGCGCTGGACATCGACCGGCCGGACCGGCACCGCGGCCGCGCCACCGTCGCGGCCCTCGCCGCCGAGGAAGTGCTGCGCGGCTGGGGCTGCAAACAGATCGAGGTGACCGTCCCGGCCGACGCCGAGGCCGCCGTACGCCTGGCCGCCGCCCTGGGCTACACCGAGCGCAGCCGCAAGATGACCAAGGCACTGGACGTGCCGCCCGAGCTCCCCGAAGGCAGCCATGAGCGCCGGCTGAGCGCGGCGGAGTACCCGGCCTGGCGCGCGGCGGCGCTCGCCGAGCACATCCGGGTGCAGACGTGCCTGGGTGTCTCCCGCGAACGGGCCGAGCGGGCGTCGTACGACGGGCATGCCGCGATGCTTCCGGACGGCGAGGCAACGCATGGCCACGCGCTGCGGATCCTTTCGCACCACGGGGCCGATGTCGGCACCCTGTGGGTGGCGGTGGAGATCCCCGGCCATCCCGGTGGCTATGTGGTGGAGGTGACGGTGGCCCCCGAGCACCGCGGCCGGGGCCACGGCCGCACGCTGATGCTCGTCGCCGAGCGGGTGTGCCTCGCGGCGGGCAGGCCGCTGCTCGGGCTCAATGTGTACGCGGACAACGCGCCCGCGCTCGGGCTGTACGGCTCGCTGGGCTACCGGCCCACGGCGTACGAGCTGTGGAAGCGGATCCTGTAGCCGAGGGCGGGGGAGCGGTGTTTCAGCCCTGCTCGTGCTCGTCGAGCAGCCGGTCGGCGATCTCCTCGATACGGGCGCGCAGCCCCTCCTGGCTCGTGCCGCCGTCCAGCCGCTCGCCGCCGATCACATACGTCGGGGTACCGGTCACGCCGATCGCCTTGCCCTCTGCCTGGTCCGCGTCGACGATCAGCAGATGCCGCCCGTCGATCAGCGCGGTGTCCATCTCCTCGGCGTCCAGCCCCAGCTCCCCGGCCACCTTCAGCAGCAGTTTCTCACCGCCCTTGGCGAGCTCCTCGGTGCGGCCCAGCACCGCCTCGATGTACGCCCGGCCCTGCCCCTGCTCGGCGGCCTCCTCGGCGGCCTGGGCCGCGACATAGGCGTGCTTGTGCTTGGCCAGGGGGAAGTGGCGCAGCCGGACCTCCAGCCGGTCGCCGTAGCGCTCGCGCAGCGCCCGCAGATCGTCCAGGGCGGCATGGCAGTCCGGGCACTGGAGCTCGCACCACACGTCGAGGACGGGGCGCGGGGGACGGGCGGGGCCGGAGGCGGTGGCGTCGTTCATGGGGCCAGTCTTCCAGCCCGTACGCAGGAGCCCGAAACGGCACCTTCGGAGGTGTCCGACCCCGAGACGACCCTGAAGTACCCCGAGATGTCCCTGAAGCCGGGCGGAACATGTCCGTTCGGGCGCCGGACAGGGCAGGATGGAAGGAAGCACATCGAGGGCACAGCACGGAGCACGCTGCGCGCTCGGCCATCCACTGGCAGGAGGACCGGATGCTGACCTCGACGGTCTGTGCCGCAGTGTCGGCGGCGGGCCTGGCCATCGCCGCGATCACGGCCTACCGCAAGCGTTTTCTGGCCGCGACCCGGATCGCGGCGTTTTCGCTGATCCCCATCGGCCTGGTGATGACGGGCGTCATCGACTGGGTCACCAACATCGTCTTCAAGCCCACGGTCTGGGCCGGCTTCGGCGTGCTCGCGATCTCGGTCGTGCTGTTCATGATCAGCAGGATGGTGGAGCGCCGCAGGGGTGGCACAGGCGGCCGCAAGGAGCGCAAGGCCGCCGCGGCAGCCGGTGCGGGTGTGGTGGCGCCGGCCGCCTCCGCGCCGTCCCTCACCACCGGCCGCGGCGCGGCTCAGCCGGCTGCGCAGCCGGCCGGGAAGGCAAAGGCCAAGGGCGGTGCACCGAAGGATGACTTCTCGGACATCGAAGCGATCCTGAAAAAGCACGGGATCTGATGAACTCCCGCTGCTGAGGCGGATATTGGGAGCACGAAGACGATCATCTGCGCCATGATGCGCGCGAGATGAACGATGAGTGCGCCCTGGCCCGGGAGGACGCCCCGGCCCCCGAAACGCGCGGCTGCCTTTTCGCGCTGTCCCAGCCGCCGCTGATGCTCTTCCTCGGCATCATCGGCTTTCTGCTCCTTCTCGGCGCCGTACACGACCTCTACATCCTGTGAGCCGCCGGGCGTCGGCGCCACGCCGTCGGCACGGCGCTCCGTCCCTCAGCCTGCCGCATCCCGCTGCCGGGCCCGGTACGCCGCGACATGCAGGCGGTTGCCGCAGGTGCGGCTGTCGCAGTAGCGCCGGGAGCGGTTGCGGGAGAGATCGACGAAGGCATGCCGGCAGTCCGGCGCCTCGCAGTGCCGCAGCCGCTCGCGTTCGCCGGCGACGACGATGAAGGCCAGTGCCATCCCGCCGTCCGCGGCCAGATGGTCGGCGACCGAGGCGCCCGGCGCGAAGTAGTGGACATGCCAGTTGTAGCCGTCGTGATCGGTCAGCTGCGGGGTGGTGCCGGCCGAGGCGACCAGCGCATTGAGCAGCTCGGCGGCCTCATGGTCGTCCTTGGCCGCGAAGACCTGGGTGAGCCGCGCCCGCAGGTCCCGTACGGCCGCCAGATCGGCCTCCGCGAGGGCACCCACATCGCTGATGCTGTTGTGCTGGACGAAGTCCTCGAGCGCCGCGAGGTCGGTCAGGGTGTCCGGCGCGCCGGGTGCCTCGCCCTCCGGTGCGGTGTTGAGCAGATCGACAACCGCGTCGAGCGCGCACCGGGTGTCATGGGTGATCAGCACGGTTCCGCTCCCTGGCCGAGTGGGGGGCGGACGGGTGCCGCCCCCGGTGTCGTTGCCGAATGGTCGCCGACTCTAGCGCCTGGAACAAGCCTCGGCGCCGTCTCCGCGGTGGGTCCGCGGCGACGGCGCCGGAGTGTGCCGTATGAACTTGTCGGTCCTGCGCCGTCTCCCCGAGTCGGACGGCTGCAAGTGTGAGCGGGTGGTTGCGGTGGGCGGCTGTGGTGCGTCTCAGCTCTCCGCCAGGATGTGGGAGAGCTCGGTGTCGAGATCGAAATGCCGGTGTTCCGTACCGGGCGGTACGGCGGCATCGGTCCTCTTGAGGAAGGATTCGAGAGCCCGCGCCGGGGCTTCCAGCAGGGCTTCGCCCTCCGGGGAGCTCAGGGCGATGCAGACGACACCCTGACCATGGCTCCGGGACGGCCATACGCGGACGTCTCCGGTGCCCGTGGGCCGGTGCAGGCCCTCGGCGAGGAGGTCGCGGGCGAAAACCCACTCGACGGTCTCCTCGGCTCCGGTGTGGAAGGTGGCATGCACGGCATAGGGATCGGCCGTGTCATACCGCAGGCCCGCGGGTACAGGCAGTGAGGACTCGCTCGACACAACGAGGCGCAGGTGCAGCTCGCAGCTGACCGTGGTGTTCATAAGCGCCAGGGCCTTTCGCTCAGTGTGCGCTCGGGGATTCGCACGTCGGCGAAATCGACATGCCACCTACGGTGCCGTTGTAAACCCCTCTGACGGTTTTGGGTGGCTTCAGGTACCTCTTACGGCGGATTGCGGGATCGTCCTCAGCGGTAATTCCGGCGGAGGGATCGCTTCCGGTAAGTTGGGCCTTATGAATACGGAGAGTAACGGGGGGCGGGAATCCGCCGAGGAAGGCGCCGCGCAGGCCGAGCAGCCGCTCGGTTCGCGCGCGCCGCACTTCATCAAGCGGTCCCGGCCGCTGCATGTGAGCTGGCAGGTCGGCGTCTTCGTGGTCGGCCTCGCGGTGGTGGTCGCGGGCGTGATCATGCTGCCGCTGCCGGGGCCCGGCTGGCTGGTGATCTTTGCCGGCATGGCGATCTGGGCGACCGAATTCGTTTGGGCCCAGCTGGTGCTGCGGTGGACCAAGCGCAAGGTCACCGAAGCGGCGCAGAAGGCGCTCGACCCCAAGGTGCGGCGCCGCAACATCATTCTCACGGCCATCGGCGTGGTGATCATCGCCGCGCTGCTGGCGGTCTATGTGTGGAAGTTCGGCTTTGCGATGCCGTGGAAGGTCGGCGAGTGACCCGTAAATGGTCGGGAGCGCCCGCCGACGTGGGGTAATGTTGGCGGTGCGCCCGGGCGATTAGCTCAGTGGGAGAGCGCTTCGTTCACACCGAAGAGGTCACTGGTTCGAACCCAGTATCGCCCACCCCGGACGAGGGGGCGGGGCCGGTC
>NZ_JBEZJZ010000204.1:0-7108 GCF_040651455.1 Streptomyces sp. NPDC048483 | reverse complement strand
TCTACGGTAAAAACAAGCCGCCCTCACAAACCCCCCCCCCCCGCCCCCGAAACCACACCCCCACGACGCGGGGGCCCGCCCCCCCCCGCGGGGGCGCGGGCCGCCGTCGTACGCGCCGGGCCTCAGCCCATGTGCGGGTAGCGGTAGTCCGTCGGCGGCACCAGCGTCTCCTTGATGGAGCGGGTGGACGTCCACCGCATCAGGTTCTGCTTGGCGCCCGCCTTGTCGTTGGTGCCGGACGCCCGGCCGCCGCCGAAGGGCTGCTGGCCGACGACGGCGCCGGTGGGCTTGTCGTTGATGTAGAAGTTGCCGGCCGCGAAGCGGAGCTTTTCGCAGGTGGCGGCGGCCGCGGCGCGGTCCTGGGCGATGACGCAGCCGGTCAGGCCGTAGGCCGACGCCGACTCCATCTGCTCCAGCATCGCGTCATAACCCTCGGCGGACTCGTCGTCGTAGACGTAGACGCCGAGGATCGGGCCGAAGTACTCGTCCTTGAAGATCTCGTTCTCGGGGTCGGTGGAGGCCAGGACGGTCGGGCGGACGAAGTAGCCCTCGGAGTCGTCGTAGGTACCGCCGGCGACGACCTCGATGGTCGGGTCGGCCTTGGCCCGGTCGATCGCCGCCTTGTTCTTGGCGAAGGAGCGGTCGTCGATGACGGCACCCATGAAGTTCGCCAGGTCACGGACGTCACCCATGGTGAGGGAGTCGACCTCGGCGGCGAACTCCTCCTTGAGGCCGGCGTTCCACAGGGAGGCCGGGACGTACGCGCGGGAGGCCGCGGAACACTTCTGGCCCTGGAACTCGAAGGCGCCACGGGTCATGGCGGTCTTCAGGACGGCGCGGTCGGCCGTCGGGTGGGCGACGATGAAGTCCTTGCCGCCGGTCTCGCCGACGAGGCGCGGGTAGGTCTTGTAGTTCTCGATGTTGGTGCCGACCGTCTTCCACAGGTACTGGAAGGTCTTGGTCGAACCGGTGAAGTGGATGCCCGCCAGGTCGGGGTGCGTCAGGGCCACCTCGGAGACGTCCTTGCCGTCGCCGGTGACGAGGTTGATGACGCCCTTGGGCAGCCCGGCCTCCTCCAGCAGCTGCATCAGCAGCACGGCGGCGTAGGTCTGGGTGGGGGACGGCTTCCAGACCACGACATTGCCCATCAGGGCGGGGGCGGTGGGCAGGTTGCCGGCGATCGCGGTGAAGTTGAAGGGCGTGATCGCGTAGACGAAGCCCTCGAGGGGGCGGTGGTCCGAGCGGTTCCACACACCCGGGGAGTTCGCCGGGGGCTGCTCGGCGAGGATCTGGCGCGCGAAGTGCACATTGAAGCGCCAGAAGTCGATCAGCTCGCAGGGCGTGTCGATCTCGGCCTGCTGGGCGGTCTTGGACTGGCCGAGCATGGTGGCGGCGGCCATCTTCTCCCGCCAGGGGCCGGCGAGCAGGTCGGCGGCCTTGAGGATGATCGCGGCGCGGTCGTCGAAGGACAGCGCGCGCCAGGCGGGGGCGGCGGCCAGCGCGGCGTCGACGGCGTCCTGGGCGTCCTGGACCGTGGCGTTGCCGAAGGTGCCGAGCCGGGCGGCGTGGTTGTGGGGCTGGACGACATCGAAGCGCTCGCCGGCGCCCATCCGCCGCCGGCCGCCGATGGTCATCGGCAGCTCGATGGGGTTGTCGGCCAGCTCCTTGAGCTTGGCCTCGAGCCGCTGCCGCTCGGGGCTGCCGGGGGCGTAGGTGTGAACCGGCTCGTTGACCGGCACGGGGACCTGGGTCACAGCGTCCATGGCGCGGTGTCTCCTTCGCTGTAGTTCGCGGTGGCGATCGTCGGTGGTGGTGCGGGGCGTACGGGTTCGTACGGGGGTCAGCGGTGCGGCCCGGGTTTCCAGCATCCACCCGAACCCGCCGCTATGGGGCAATCAGCCGCGGGTGGCAAGCGACCTGAGGAAAAATCCCAGGTTCGCGGGGCGCTCGGCGAGGCGGCGCATGAAGTAGCCGTACCAGTCGGTGCCGTACGGGATGTAGACCCGCATCCGGTGGCCCTCGGCGACCAGCCGCAGCTGCTCGGCCTCGCGGATGCCGTAGAGCATCTGGAATTCGAAGTCGCCGGGCTTGCGGCCGTTGCGGTGCGCCAGCTCCTGGCCGATGGCGACCATCCGCGGGTCGTGCGACCCGATCATGGGGTAGCCCTGCCCGGCCATCAGGATCTTCAGGCAGCGCACATAGGCCTTGTCGACCTCGCGTTTGTCCTGGAAGGCGACGGTCGCGGGCTCCTTGTACGCGCCCTTGACCAGTCGCACCCGGGAGCCTTCCCCGGCCAGTGCGTGACAGTCGTCCTCGGTGCGGAAGAGGTAGGACTGCACCACCGCGCCGGTCTGCGGGAAGCGCTCGCGCAGCTCGCGCAGGATGGCGAGGGTGGAGTCGACGGTGGTGTGGTCCTCCATGTCGAGGGTCACCGTCGTACCGGCCTCGGCGGCGGCCTCGACGACCGGAGTGACGTTCTTCAGCGCCAGCTCATGGCCGCCGGGCAGCGCCTGGCCGAAAGCGGAGAGCTTGACGGACATCTCGGCCTTGGTGCCGAGCCCCTGCCCCTTGAGCGCGCCGGCCAGCTCGAGGTAGGCGTCGCGGTTGCGCAGCGCCTCGGCCGGATCGGTGATGTCCTCGCCCAGGAAGTCCAGGGTGACCTCCAGACCGCGCGCGGCCAGCGACCGCACGACCGTCACGGACTCGGCCAGCCGCTCACCTGCGATGAAGCGGTCCACCACGGGGCGGGTGATGGGAGCGGCCGCGACGATGCGGCGAATGCTGTCGCTGCGCGCTGCGGCGAGAAGCACGGGACCCAGCATGGGGCACCTCCACGGTTCAGGATGACAAATGCCGGGCGGGCGCCGTACGGGCGCGCAGCGGCAAGATGAGCCACCTGAAACTTAAGGATCTCGCCATCTTCCGGCCATCGACAGCTGTCACGCCTTCGTGGTCAGGATCTCAGACAGATGTATGAGAATGGTGCAGGGCACGGTACGGACACGGAAGGAGCCGGGCGGCGGATGCGGGGCGACTACCAGCAGCTCGTGGACGAGATCTCAGCGGCGCTCGGTGCGCCGGCGACGCTGGAGGACCGGGATTTCGGGCTGATCGCGTTCGGCGCGCACGAGGGTGACGACGACGAGGTCATGGACCCGGTACGGACCCGGTCGATCCTGCAGCGCCGCTCGTCGGCGGCCGTACGGGCCTGGTTCGAGGCGTTCGGGATCGCGCGGGCCAAGACGGCGCTGCGCATTCCGCCGGACCCGGCCGCCGGGGTCTTCCGGGGCCGGATCTGTCTGCCCGTACGCCATCGCGGCATCGTGCACGGCTATGTATGGCTGCTGGACGACGGGCATCTGACCGACCTGGAGCTCGGCGGCCGCGGCGCGCCCCCGGACCCGCGGATCGCGCAGGCGATGGAGACCGCCGCCCGGATCGGCGCCCTGCTGGCGGACGAGGCCCGCGCCGGGGCCGAACTGGGCGATCTGCTCAGGGAGTCGCTGGCCTGCGGGCCGGATGCCCGGGGGGCCGCCGAGGCCGCGCTGCGCGACGCGCTGCGGGACACCCTGCGCTTCTCGCCGGGGTCGCCGCTCACCCTCGTGGCGGTGCTGCCCTGGGACACGACGGACACGGAGGCGCCGCTGCCGAGCCTGCCGGGGCTGCTTGCGGCCTGTGCGCTGCCCGCGGTCGGCGGCGGCTCCACGTCCCCGGCCCCGGCTGCCGCCCCTGACGGCCGCACCCCCGACCACGCCGGCAGCGGCGGCACCGGACGCTCCCGCCCGGCATCCACCGCCCTGGCCGCCCTCGTACGCCTGCGGTCACCCGGCTCGCTCGCCGCGGCCCATACGGTGGCCGAGCATCTGCTGCGCTCGCCGCGCGCGGGCGCCGTACCCGCCGCCGGGGCCACGGCGGCCGGCGCGGCCACCGGGACCCGCACCCCCGCCCCGCGGCCGCGTGCCGCCGGAATCGGCACCGGGACAAGCGAGTTGGCCGACCTCCCGGCCGCCTGGCAGGAGGCCCTGGCCGCGGCCCGCGCCGCCCGCGCCGAGCCGCGGCTGGGCCAGGTCACCCAGTGGGACGCGATCGGCGCGTACCGCCTGCTGACCGCGCTGCCCACCACCGTCCCGGACCCGCGCGTCGAGACCCTGCTGGCCCCCGCCCACGCCGAACTCGCCCGCACCGCCGAGGCGTTCCTGGACTGCGCGGGCCAGGCCGGCCGCACGGCCCAGGCCCTGGGCATCCACCGCCAGACGCTCTACTACCGCCTGGGCCGGGTGAAGAAGCTGACCGGCCTCGACCTGGACGAGGGCGAGGACCGGCTGCTGCTGCACATGGCGCTCAAGGCGGCGCGGCTGTGAGCGCTACCGGGTGAAGACGACGGCCACCACCGGCATCGCCGGGTTCCCATGGCCATGCAGCAGGAGGCTGAAGCCGTGCTCCGGCGCCCGGCCGGCCAGCTCGCCGTGCTCGATCCGTACGCCCGCCGCTTCGAGGTCGGCGACCACCTCCGCGTACGGGCGGTCCAGCAGCTGGACGCCGCGGAAGCGGGCCGTGCCGGTCGCGCCGGTGTAGGTGATGACCAGCTTGGTCAGCCGGTCGTCCCCGTCGAAGGTCAGATTCAGGCCGTGGTCGTGGTACCGGTCCTCGCTCGCGCCGCCGTACTCCGGGCGGCTCTGCATCGCCGGTCCGAGGCGGGCGCCCAGCGTGTGGCGGTCCTGGCCGAGGCGTACGGTCTCGGTGCCCTCACCGGGGACCAGCCGGTGCTCGGTGATCGGCTCGACCGGGTCCGCCTCGGAGAAGGTGACGGGCTCGGCGACGATCGAGCTGCGGAAGAGGCCGACGCGGTCGACGCGGGCGACCCGGCCGGGGTGGTCCTCGTCGGCCCCGTACGGGGCGATGAGGTTGAAGCCCGCGTCCGGGGCCTCGACGCCCGAGGCGATCTCGATCAGCCGGACATTCATCGCCTCGAGGGCGGTGACCACAGCCCGGTACGGGGTCCCGGTCAGCGGCAGGCCCTGGTAGAACACCGGCGCGGGATCGAACACCTCCAGATAAACCAGACGCTCCTCGTCGTCGAAGAAGCAGACCAGCCCGCCGTCGACATAGTGGTCGCACAGTCCGGTGCTCGAAGAGGTCTGACGGGACGTCCGTACCTCCCCCAGCTCGCCGATGGCGTCCACCAGCCGGTCGGCGATCACCTTGCGGTGGTCACCGAGCCGGATGCCGTCGGGAATCAGCCCCACCAGCCCGTCGAAGGGCCGTATCTCCCAGCCGTACGGCATCTCCTCGTACGGGTCCCCCTCGTCCGTCACCCTCGCTCCTCCCCCTTGGGCCCCAGCACCTCGCCCGCCGTCACCCGGCGCAGCGCCTCGGCCAGATCCCGGCCCGACGGCATCGCCTCCGGCCGGATCAGCGAGTGCACCATGAGGCCGGTGAGCAGGGCCTGGTAGAAGGAGCCGACCACCCGGGCCGCCTCCCCGTCGACCTCGGTGTCTGCCACCCCTTCGAAGACCGCGACGAGCCCCTCGCCACCCTCCGGCAGCACCTCGCCGATCGCCTCGCGCAGCTTGGCGTCGCGCGGCAGCAGGCCCAGCACCTCGACCTGCGCGGCGATGAACTCCGGTTCGTTGCCGATGCGCTGGAGGACCTTGTCCCAGACGGCGGCGAAGCGTTCCAGCGGATCCGCCGCCCCGCCGGCGGCGGCCGGCACATCGGCCACGCCGGCGCCCCATTCCTCGCTGGAGGCGATGACGGCCTGACGCATCAGGGCGTCCTTGGAGCCGTAGTGGTATCCGATGGAGGCGAGGTTGGCGCCGGATGCGGCCACGATGTCGCGGGCGGTGGTGCGCGCGTACCCCTTCTCCAGCAGGCACCGTTTGGCGCCTTCCAGAAGATCTTCGCGGTGTCCCATGCGGGCAGCCTACCGCCGCGCCATACGCCCGTACGAGACGAACGTCTTATACATACGTACAGGCTACGTTCTCACCACAGCCGGGCCTGTCCCGGTCCCGCCCGGTCGCCGCCCGGCTCCCCCGCGCCACCGCCCAGACCGTCGTCGAACTCCAGCTCCTCCTTGCGGAGTTCGACGCTGATCTCCCGCTGCTCGGTCACCCGCTCGGTCTCCAGCCGTACCCGCTCGACCGCCACGGCCTTCTTGCTGACCACCGGCTGCTGCTCGTGCAGGATGACCTCGACCTCGCCGTCGCCGATCCGCGGCTCGGTCCGGCCCAGCACCCGGTCCTCCTCGGTGATCCGCTCGCGGACCATCCGGACCTCTTCGTGCGTCACCGGAACGGTGCGGTACTCCTCGGTGGTGACGACGTGTTTGCGCAGATGGGCCCGGCCGGTCTCGCGTTCCTCGGTGCCGATCTGGAGCTGCTCCTCGGACAGCACGATCTCGGACGTCCGCTCCTTGGGGCGCGCGGTGTCCTCGTCGTCGCAGCCGCGCGACCTGGCCATCGCGCCGGCCTCGGCCCCGGCTCCGGCTCCGACCCCGGCCCCGGCCCCGGCCGGTGGGCGGTCGGTGCGCTCCGGGCGGGTGTACGGCATGGTGCCGCCCGCCATGCCGGGGGCTGCCACAGGGGCTGCCGCGGCGGCCGCGCCGGCCCGCGTACGGGTCGGACTCCCGGCCATGACGGGATCCGGCTGGGGCGCGACAGGGCCGGGGTTGCCCGGCCGGGTCAGTCCGTAGTGGCGGTAGAGCTCCGCCTCCTCGGAGGGGTCGAGGTGGCCGTCGGCGGCGATCCGCGGCGCTTCCTTGATCGCTTCCTTGGTGTAGGGAACGTGCAGCTCGCCGCCCGCCCGCCGCGCCCCGGCGAGCGGCACGAAGGTCTCCTTCATGCCGAACAGCCCGGTACGCACAGTGATCCACTCGGGGGCATTGGTCGCGTCGTCCCGGTAGACCTGCTGGACGGTGCCCACCTTGGAGCCCTGCGCATCGACCACGGTCAGGCCGGTCAGATCCTGAGGAGTGTCACCCTGCGGTGCATTCATGGCGCTTCGTCTCCTTCCGCACGCGCCGCCAGGGGCACGCCCCTGCGCAGGCACCATGTGGTGCTCTCAGCTCATCAGCCACCTGTGGCGACGGCGTATACAGAGCGAGCGG
>NZ_JBEZJZ010000203.1:0-7504 GCF_040651455.1 Streptomyces sp. NPDC048483 | reverse complement strand
CCAAGGAGCCCTACGGCGTCGGCCTGGACAAGAACGACAAGGCCCTGCGTGAGGCGATCACCAAGGCGCTGGACTCCCACGGCCAGTGCGGCCCCGGCAGCGCGCTCCACACCGCGCGCGGCGAGCCCCCGCGCGCGAGCGCATCCAGGAACGCGGGCCCCTCCGGATAGCGCTCCCAGCTCGCCAGGGAGGGCACCGCGGGCGGTGGCGGCGGCGTGGGAAACCGCTCCGCCTCGGCACGGGCATTACGCGGCGGAATGGCCAGCTGCAGCACATCGGCGAGCGAACCGGCGTAGCGGTCGGCGACCGCCCGGCACAGCGCCAGCAGCGGCGGAGAGAGCACCGGCTCCGGCGAGACGACCTGCGTGAGCGCCGCCAGCGGCCCGCGATAGTCCGACTCGGCGATGCGCTCGACGATGTAGCCGTCGAGCAGCCCCCCGCCCTCGCGCCGCCCCTCACGCACCTTGCCGGTCCCCGCCCCGAAGCGCACCCGCACCCGCACCCCGGGCTGCGCCTCCTCGTCCATCGCCGCGGGCACGGCGTAGTCCCACAGCTTGTCCAGATGCACCGGCCCCTTGTCCACCAGCACCCGCGCCACCGGCAGCTCCCCGGCCAGCGCCGCCCCCCGCCACGTCCGCGGCTTGGCCCGTGGCGCCTTCGCCTTCCGCACGGTCTCCCGGATCAGCGCCAGCTGCTCGCCCCGCTCCCCCGGATCCCGCCCGTTCTCACTGCTCACAGCACCAGTCTTAGCAGACGGCACTGACAGCGGCCGCCGCCCGAAGGCGGCCGCACCACGAGCCCGGACACGCTTCTGGCCCCGTACCGCGGTGTGCGGTACGGGGCCAGAGAAGGTGCGTGGGGGCGGGTGCTTACAGCCCCGCAGCCTTCTTCAGGGCCTCCACCCGGTCCGTCCGCTCCCAGGTGAAGTCCTCCAGCTCGCGGCCGAAGTGGCCGTAGGCGGCGGTCTGGGCGTAGATCGGACGGAGCAGGTCGAGGTCGCGGATGATCGCGGCCGGGCGGAGGTCGAAGACCTCGCCGATGGCCTGCTCGATCTTCTCGACGTCGACAGCGGCGGTGCCGAAGGTCTCGACGAAGAGGCCGACGGGCTCGGCCTTGCCGATGGCGTAGGCGACCTGGACCTCGCAGCGGGACGCGAGGCCGGCGGCGACGACGTTCTTGGCGACCCAGCGCATGGCGTAGGCGGCCGAGCGGTCGACCTTGGACGGGTCCTTGCCGGAGAAGGCTCCACCGCCGTGGCGGGCCATGCCGCCGTAGGTGTCGATGATGATCTTGCGGCCGGTCAGGCCGGCGTCGCCCATCGGGCCGCCGATCTCGAAGCGGCCGGTCGGGTTGACCAGCAGGCGGTAACCGTCGGTGTCCAGCTTGATGCCGTCCTCGACGAGCTGGTTGAGGACGTGCTCGACGACGAACTCGCGGATGTCGGGTGCCAGGAGGGAGTCGAGGTCGATGTCCGAGGCGTGCTGGGACGAGACGACGACGGTGTCGAGGCGGACGGCCTTGTGGCCGTCGTACTCGATGGTGACCTGAGTCTTGCCGTCGGGGCGCAGGTAGGGGATGGTGCCGTTCTTGCGGACCTCGGACAGGCGGCGCGACAGGCGGTGCGCGAGGTTGATCGGGAGCGGCATCAGCTCCGGGGTCTCGTCGCACGCGTAGCCGAACATCAAGCCCTGGTCGCCCGCGCCCTGCCGGTCCAGCTCGTCGTCATCGCCCTCGACGCGGTTCTCGTACGCGGTGTCGACACCCTGGGCGATGTCCGGGGACTGCGCGCCGATGGACACCGAGACGCCACAGGAGGCGCCGTCGAAGCCCTTCTTGGACGAGTCGTACCCGATGTCCAGGATCTTGTTGCGGACAAGGTTGGGGATGTCGGCGTACGCCTTGGTCGTCACCTCGCCGGCCACGTGGACCAGGCCGGTGGTGATCAGCGTCTCGACGGCGACCCGGGAGGCCGGGTCCTCCTTGAGGAGGGCGTCGAGAATGGTGTCGCTGATCTGGTCAGCGATCTTGTCGGGGTGGCCCTCGGTGACGGACTCCGAGGTAAACAGGCGGCGGGACACATCGCTCCCTGGGGTTGCAGCGGCTGCTGGCTGATCATTGGCGGAAGGGCCGAGAGCTGCGCTCGGCCCGATCCACGGCCAGTTTATCGGTCGTATGTGACGTTCGGGCACGCAGTCTCGATTTATGGACCCCCCGTGACCTGGGACACCACGGCCCGCCGTAGGACGATCACCTCAGGAAGGCGGTCGGGTCAAGGGGACACGCCGTTGTTTATGGGGCCGACGGGGCCATCTGGGGGCGATATCCAGCCGCTCAGGCGGGGGGCTCCGACAGCCGTGGCACGACAAGGTCCCAGATGATTTCGGCCAGGGCTTCCTTGGGTCCGTACGGCACCGGGGTCTCGGTGCCGTCTGCGGCGAGGATCACCGCCTCGTTCTCGGCCGAGCCGAAGGCCTTGTGCTCGCCGACCTCGTTGACGACCAGCAGGTCGCAGCCCTTGCGGGCGAGTTTGGTGCGGCCGTTGGCGAGGACGTCGTCGGTCTCGGCGGCGAAGCCCACGACCACCTGCCCGGGGCGCATCCGTTCGGCGGAGAGCTCGGCAAGGATGTCCGGGTTACGGACGAGGGTGACCGGTTCCGGCTCCTCGCCGTCGATCTTCTTGATCTTGCCTGTGGTGTAAACGGCGGGCCGGAAATCGGCCACGGCGGCGGCCATGACGATCGCGTCGGCTTCCGTCGCGGCCTTCAGTACGGCCTCGCGGAGCTGTCGCGCCGTGCCGATGTGGACGACGTCCACGCCGGCCGGGTCGGTCAGCTCGGTGTTGCCCGCGACGAGGGTGACCCGGGCACCGCGGGCCGCCGCGGCGCGGGCGAGGGCATAGCCCTGCTTGCCGGAGGATCGGTTGCCCAGGTAGCGGACGGGGTCCAGGGGCTCACGGGTGCCGCCGGCCGTCACGACGACGTGGCGGCCCGCGAGGTCCTGGGTGAGGGCCTGGCCGCCACGGGCCGGGTTGCTCCTCCGCAGGACGTGGCGGCAGAGGTCGAAGATCTCCACCGGGTCGGGGAAGCGGCCCTTGCCGGTGTCGACGCCGGTCAGACGGCCGACCGCGGGCTCGATGACGACGGCGCCGCGACGGCGCAGCGTGGCGACGTTCTCCTGGGTGGCGGGGTGCTCCCACATCTCGGTGTGCATCGCGGGCGCGAAGATCACCGGACAGCGGGCGGTGAGGAGCGTATTGGTCAGCAGATCGTCGGCGAGGCCGTGGGCGGCCTTGGCCAGCAGGTCGGCGGTGGCCGGGGCGACCACGACGAGATCGGCGGCCTGGCCGATGCGGACGTGCGGGACCTCGTGGACGGACTCCCACACCTCGGTGCCCGCCGGGTTGCCGGACAGCGCGGACCAGGTGGCCTCGCCGATGAAGTGCAGCGACGCCGCGGTCGGCACCACCCGTACGTCGTGCCCGGACTCGGTGAGCCGCCGCAGCAGCTCGCACGCCTTGTAGGCGGCGATGCCGCCGCTGACGCCCAGGACGACCCTGGGCCGGTCCTGCTCCTGCTTGCCCATCGCTTCAGCGCTCCCCGAGCTCGGTTCCGTACGTAGGCGCACGGAGGGATGTCCGGTGTCCCATGTCCCTTGTCCCTATGACACACCAAGGGCCCGGCGGTCGTCCCGCCGGGCCCTTGGTGAGGATGCTGTGCCGCTTACTGTGCCGGGCCCTCGATGGCCTCGGAGGTCAGCAGACCCGCGTTGATCTCGCGCAGCGAGATCGACAGGGGCTTCTCGTGGACGTGCGTGTCGACGAGCGGGCCGACGTACTCGAGCAGGCCCTCGCCGAGCTGCGAGTAGTAGGCGTTGATCTGGCGCGCGCGCTTTGCGGCGTAGATCACAAGGCTGTACTTCGAGTCGGTGGCCTCGAGAAGCTCATCAATTGGCGGATTGATGATGCCCTCGGGTGCGGTGATGGAAGAGGACACTCTCTGCCTTCCGAAAGGGGATGAAGCCGGGGTGAAGCATAAACGCAAAGATGTGACGTCCGGAGATCCGCCGGACATTCCGCGGGGTCAGCCGCTGCTGTCCCCGTCCCCAGATCGATGCAGCATGAAGGCTAGCAGCTCACGGCTGACCGCCTCGACGGAGGTGTTGACGAGGGTCACATCGAATTCCGTCTCCGCGGCCAGTTCGACCTTGGCGGCCGCCAGACGGCGCTCGATGACCTCGGGTGCCTCGGTGCCCCGTCCGGTGAGCCGGCGGACCAGCTCGTCCCAGCTGGGCGGGGCCAGGAAGACCAGATGAGCTTCCTCCATGGAGGTGCGGACCTGGCGGGCGCCCTGCAGATCGATCTCCAGCAGGACCGGCTCCCCGGCCTCGAGACGGTCCAGGACCGCCTTGCGCGGGGTGCCGTAGCGGTTACCGGCGAACTCGGCCCATTCCAGCAGCTCGCCGTTGGCGATCAGCTTGTCGAATTCCTCGTCCTCGACGAAGAAGTACTGGACGCCGTGCCGCTCCCCGGGGCGCGGCTTGCGGGTGGTGGCCGACACCGAGAGCCAGACCTCGGGATGGACCTTGCGCAGATGCGCGACGACCGTGCTCTTACCGACCCCCGAGGGGCCGGAGAGCACGGTCAGTCGCGGTTGTCTGACCGGGGGTGCGGGGGTTACCCCCCGGGAGACTGCAGAACTCATGCAGCGATTATTCCAGCTTCCGGCAGTGCCGGAAAACTCAGGAAGCAGCGCCGCCGAACTCCTTCTCCAACGACGCGATCTGGTTGGAGCCAAGACCCCGTACGCGGCGGCTCTCGGAGATCCCGAGCCGCTCCATGATCTGCTTGGCGCGGACCTTGCCGACGCCGGGCAGGGACTCAAGGAGCGCGGAGACCTTCATCTTGCCGATGACGTCGTTCTCCTGGCCCTGCTTGATGACCTCATGGAGGGAGGCACCGGAGTGCTTGAGCCGATTCTTGACCTCGGCGCGCTCCCGGCGAGCCGCGGCGGCCTTCTCGAGCGCGGCTGCGCGCTGTTCAGGGGTAAGGGGCGGAAGAGCCACGCCTACGTCACCTCGGATGTCGAACTGTCGGATACGGACCGGTGTGGAACCTAGTCGCCCCGCACCTGCGGAGCAACGAACAACGCGCTTACGTGCGGTGCTCTCGACGGAGACTAGCGGGCAAGTGCGCCGGAGTCAGCGAGAACAGACGAAAAGTCCTGGTCAGACTCTGCTGACCCGGACAATTCGGGACCAAAACACCTGCCGGAGACCCTTACAGGACCTCTTGATCGACCGCCGCTCGCACTTCGTCGGCGAATCGGGCCGCCGCGGCACGCAGAGCCGCGGTGTCCGGGCCGTGCCGGAGCACTCCGCGGCTGACGCTCGGGACGACATTGCGCACGGCGGCCCCGAAGACCGTCGGGAGGTCGGCGGGGGTGGCGCCCTGTGCGCCGATGCCGGGCGCGAGCAGCGGGCCGTTGATCGCCAGATCGAACGAGGAGAGATCGCCGAGCGTGGCGCCGACGACCGCACCGAAGGAACCCAGCGGCTCGGCGCCGGCGTTCTCGTCGGCGAGGTGGCCGAGCATGGTCGCGGCGAGGGTGCGGCCGTCCTCGCGTACCGCGCGCTGGACCTCGGTGCCCTCCGGGTTCGAGGTGAGGGCGAGGACGAAGAGTCCGGCGCCGCTCTCGCGGGCCAGGTCGACGGCCGGCTGCAGCGAGCCGTAGCCGAGGTACGGGGAGACGGTGAGCGCGTCCGAGAACAGCGGCGAGTCCTTGCGCAGGTAGGTCTCGGCGTACGCGGCCATGGTGGAGCCGATGTCGCCGCGCTTGGCGTCCATCAGGACCAGGGCGCCGCGCTCGCGCGCCTCCTCGACGGCGGTCTCCAGGACGGCGATGCCACGCGAGCCGAAGCGCTCGAAGAACGCGGACTGCGGCTTGAAGACCGCGACCTGCTCGCCGAGGGCCTCCACGACGGTACGGGTGAAGCGGGCCAGGCCCGCGACGTCGTCGTTCAGGCCCCAGTCGGCCAGCAGGGAGGCGTGCGGGTCGATGCCGACGCAGAGCGGGCCGCGCTCGTCCATCGCACGGCGCAGACGGGTGCCGAAGGGCTCCAGAGTCATGCGGTCACCTTCTTGTGCTCGGCGCCGACCGCGTCGGCGAGGGTGGCGTACGGGCTGTTGCGCAGGCGGGCGGCGAGGCCCTTGTGGATCGCGCGGCACCAGAACGGGCCCTCGTAGATGAAGGCGCTGTAGCCCTGGACGAGGGTGGCGCCGGCGAGGATGCGCTGCCAGGCGTCCTCCGCGGTGGTGATGCCGCCGACACCGATGAGGGTGATCCGGTCGCCGACGCGCGCGTACAGCCTCCGCAGGACCTCCAGCGACCGCTCCTTGACGGGGGCGCCGGACAGGCCGCCGGTCTCGGCGATCAGCTCCGGGGCGGAGGTCAGTCCGAGGCCCTCGCGGGCGATGGTGGTGTTGGTGGCGATGATGCCGTCCAGGCCCAGTTCGAGGGCGAGGTCGGCGACCGCGTCGATGTCCGCGTCGGCCAGGTCCGGGGCGATCTTGACCAGCAGCGGGACGCGGCGGTCGGTGACCGTACGGTCGGCGGCCTCGCGTACGGCGGTGAGCAGCGGGCGCAGGTGGTCGACGGCCTGGAGGTTGCGCAGCCCCGGAGTGTTCGGGGAGGAGACATTGACGACCAGGTAGTCGGCGTGGCGGGCGAGGCGCTCGGTGGAGGTGACGTAGTCGCCCACCGCCTCTTCCTCCGGGACGACCTTGGTCTTGCCGATGTTGACGCCGACGGTGGTCCTGAAGACCGGGTTACGGGCGGCCAGGCGGGCCGCCACGGACGCCGAGCCCTCGTTGTTGAAGCCCATGCGGTTGATCAGCGCGCGGTCCGGGACAAGCCGGAACAGGCGCTTTTTGGGGTTGCCGGGCTGGGCCTGGGCGGTGACGGTGCCGATCTCGACATGATCGAAGCCGAGCATGGTCATGCCGTCGATGGCGATCGCGTTCTTGTCGAAGCCGGCGGCCAGCCCGAACGGGCCGTGCATCCGGCGGCCGAGCGCCTCGGTACGCAGCTCCTTGTAGCGGGGCGCGAGGGCGGCGGCGATGAACGTGCGCAGGACGGGGATGCGGGCGGCGCGGCGGATCCAGGAGAAGGCCAGGTGGTGGGCCTGCTCGGGGTCCATGCGCTTGAAGATCAGGTGGAAGAAGAGGCGGTACATACGGGACGGAGCCTTCCGCGGACGAGGGTCGGGCTCATGAACAGGGCCCATGAACGAGGACTCATGAAGAGGGGGACACCGGTTGGTGTCCCCCTCCTGGGCCCTACTCCTCGCGGGCCGCGGTGAGCTGCCGCGCGTGTTCCTGGAGGGAACGCACACCGACATCGCCGCGGGACATCGCCTCGATGCCTTGTACGGCGGCGGCGAGTGCCTGGACGGTGGTCAGGCAGGGGATGCCGCGGGCGACGGAGGCGGTGCGGATGTCGTAGCCGTC
>NZ_JBEZJZ010000202.1:0-7595 GCF_040651455.1 Streptomyces sp. NPDC048483 | reverse complement strand
GAGTTGCCTGCGCGTCACGATCCTCTTCCTACCAAATCCGCCTTCCAGACGGATCCGAATCGGCAAGATTGATCACGACATCACACAGGCCCTAGTACGAGTAGAAGCCCGACCCCGACTTCCGCCCCAGCCGCCCCGCGTCCACCATGCGTGCCAGCAGCGGGGGAGCGGCGTACAGCGGCTCCTTGTACTCCTCGTACATGCTGACGATGTGGGTGACTAGTGCTCTGACCTGCGGTTGGGGGGCCCGCTCGGGGCCTGCGCGGCACCCAGGGACTTCTCAGGGACATTCGGTTGTGGATCTTGATCGAACCACTCGTCCATAGCGGCGAGGCGTGCCCGAGCCACTCCGACACGCTGACGATTGACTCGCCTGCCTCAAGCTGGGTACTCGCGTACGTGTGCCGGAGAACGTGGAACATGTCCGCGCGCGCGAGAGTTCGTAGACGGGGTACCGCCGGATGCGGCCTCCGTGCGTCGTGACCTTCTCGCCGGTCGCCTTCAGTACCCCGGCCGCCGCGAGTGCGGGCCGCCAGCTCCGCTTGTTCCACATTGAGGGGTTGATGCGATTGCCCTGCGAGGTGCCCAGGACCAGCCGGACGGTGATCGGTTTGCGCTGTCGTGCTTCCAGCTCGGTCGTCGGTGGCTCGGGGTTGCGCCAAGGGAGTGTGCAGGCGACCGAAGGGAAGGGGCGCAGGTGGTCCTGGACACGCTTGGCGAGGTTGGGGGAGAGGGGAGAGTCTCGCGGTTTGCCGCCCTTCGGCAGGCAGAAGTACGGCCTTCCCTTGGAGTCCCACCGCAGCTGTCGGCTGATGTGTACGACGCCGGCATCGAAGTCCTCCTCGCTGAGGCCGAACGCCTCACCCTGGCGAAGGCCGAGGCCGACACCGACATCCACCGCGATGTGGTACCGGTCTTGGAGGCCCGCCCGGACGGAATCCACGGTTGACCTGGACCATGCCGTGGCCCTCTTCTTCGAGGGTTTGGGAGCCTTGACCGTACGGTGGGCCTTGCAGGGATTCTTGATCAGGCGGCCGTCGTCTACGGCAGCTTCGAGGATCGTGGACAGGTGGGTCCAGATCACCTGGGCCGTGGACGCCTCGACCCGAGTCAGGAGCTGGGGCGTCCAGACGCGCAGCGCGGCAGCGTCGATGTCCCGGAGCGCCGGCCACCGCTGCCGCTCGTCCAGATGCGGGAACAACACCGCGAACCTCACGGCGAGTTGACCACGAACCTCATCGGAGACACCCCTACCAGACCAACGAGCCGAATCACGTGGAGCAACACGTTGATTCTCTGCGAGCCCTTGGAGGCCGGCACACTTCAGGCCTGTCCCGGACCGGCCGCCGCGACGGCCACCTTGTCGTCCGGCTTCCCGGCATCAGGGGCGAAGGAAGCGGCGGTTGCCTCGGCGGTGCGACGGGCCCACCGTCCGGTCGTGAGCAGACCGAGGGCGAACACCGCGACGCCGCAGCCGGTGATGATCCACCATCCCGGATGGCTCGCCTCGGCGAGCCCGGTGTGCAGGGAGCCGTGCAGATTCGACGTCACCACCGAACCGACCACGGCCACGCCGAGCGCCTGGCCCACCTGCCGGCTGGTGGAGATGATGCCTGCTGCCACCCCGGCCTGCTCCGTGGGCATACCGGACATCGCGGTGTTGGTGATCGGAGGGTTCTGCATGCCGAACCCGAGACCGAAGACCGCGTAGACCACGAGCAGCCATACCAGAGCGGTCCCGTTGTCCAGGCTCGTCTGCACGACGGCGGCCAGGGTGATCGCGATACCCGCGATCACCAGCGGAAGCCGTGGCCCACGCTGCGCCACCATCTGGCCCGAGCGGGGGGAGATCAGCAGCGACATCGCCGCGATCGGCAGTGTGCACAGCCCCGCTTCAAGGGCGGACATACCGCGCACATTCTGCAGGTAGAGCGGGTTGATGAACAGGAAGCCGCTCATCGCGCCCATCCCGCACACCGCGACCACGCTCGCTCCGCTGAACGGCACGCTCTTGAAGAACCGCAGCTCGACCAACGGCTCGTGGCGGCGCCGCTCGTATGCGATCAGTACGCCCAGCGCCACCGCGGACACCGCGAACAGGGCAATGATCCTCGGCGATGTCCAGCCCGCCTCCCGGCCCTCGATCGTCGCGTAGATCAGCGAGGCCAACAGGACGATGACGAGCAGTTGCCCGACCGGGTCGAAGCGACGTGCCCTGGCTGCCTTGGACTCCGGAACGAAGATCTGGCACAGCACAATGGCCAGCGCGCCGATCGGGACGTTGATCCAGAAGATCGCCCGCCAGCCCAGCGAATCCACCAGCGCTCCGCCGACGACCGGCCCGAGAGCCGTGCTGACTCCCATGACGCCCGCCCACATACCGATGGCGCGGGCCCGCTCCGCCCTGTCCGTGAAGGTGTTCGTGATGATGGCCATCGCGACCGGATTCAGCATCGAACCGCCGACCGCCTGCACCATACGGAAGACGATCAGCCAGCCGAGGCTGGGGGCGATGCTGCACAAGAGAGAGCCGACGGTGAATACCGCGAGGCCGATCTGAAAGGTGCGCCGACGGCCTATCCGGTCGGCGGTCGATCCCGAGAGCATGAGCAGGCTCGCGAGAACGAGCAGATACGCGTCGACGGTCCATTGCAATCCGGCCATCGGCGCATGCATGCTGGTGGAGATCTGCGGTAGCGCGATATTGACGATCGAGCTGTCCAGGCTGACGATCAGCAAGCTCATGCAGCAGATCGTCAGGACCAGTACGCGGCGCCGGCGGCTGAGTTCCGTCATGTGATTCCTCCCGTTTCCGCCTGGGGCTTTCAGCTGGCCAGCTTGTTGACCAGGGCGGTGGCGTCGTCACCCGGCAGGCGGACTCCGAAGACTTCGTCCAGCACCTTGGGAACCTCGGTCGGCTCCAGCTGACGGGTCTCGTGGGCACCGTCGGGCCGGGTCACGGTCAGCGTGGTGCCGGTGAGGTCGTAGCGGGCATCCGGCTGCGGCTGCTGGACCAGCAGATGGCGGACGAAACGTGAACCCGGGTGCGTCGAGCGGTGGTAGTTCACCATGTCGTAGTCCACCGCGTAGCGGGGGTCGAGGGTGAAGCTGAAGAGGTCGTACCAGCCGTCCTCGCGGAGCGTGTACAGCACCCATTCCTCGTTGCCCGTCACGCCGGTCTGTCGCGCGAGCCTGTAGTGCCAGCCTCCCTGGAGGACTTCGTTGCCGTCCGTGATCTCGATCGGTTCCAGCGGGCCCATGTCCCCGAAGCCGATGTCACACAGATACGACTGACCGGTGATCGGCGCATCCGGCAGCTCGACCTTCAGCAGGGCGTGCGTGGCCGGGCGCAGGCCGGCGTCCATACGGGCACGGCCCGAGAGCCCGGTGACCTTGAACCCCAGCCTTTCCAGGACCGCGGCGAAGAGAACGGTCTGCTCCAGGCA
Source organism: Streptomyces sp. NPDC048483 (assembly GCF_040651455.1). Lineage (NCBI taxonomy): Bacteria > Bacillati > Actinomycetota > Actinomycetes > Kitasatosporales > Streptomycetaceae > Streptomyces > Streptomyces sp. NPDC048483. The sequence continues at coordinate 4,149 of NZ_JBEZJZ010000202.1, read as the reverse complement.
GTAGCCGCCTCGCGAGCGGGTCACCAGCTTGTCGTGCACCGAGTCGAGATCCAGCTGGACGGTCCGGCCCAGCTGGATGTCGACGTTCTCGAACGGAATCGTCGCCACGTGCGCCCACTGCAGGGCCCGCAGGGTTTCCAAGGCCGGGGTCCGCGGGCCGTCGAAACCTATCCGCGCGAAGTAGGAGTCGAGATCGACCTGCTCGCCGTTCCAGCCGTATGCGCTGTCTGTGTTCACGCTTCCTCCAAGTGCCTTTACGCAGCGAGAACAAGACTCCAGGAGGTGGGTACATAACCACAAATGCAATCTCGGAACTTATAAAATGCACGGCATGCATGCGAAACTCGATCTGAACCTCCTGGTGGCCCTCGACGCCCTGCTGGAGGAGTGCTCGGTCACCAGGGCGGCGGCCCGACTGCGTATCACCGAGCCCGCGATGAGCCGCACCCTCGGACGTATCCGCCGGGTGCTCGGCGACCCGGTGCTGGTACGCGCCGGCCACACGATGCAGCCGACGCCGCACGCCGTGGCCATCGCAGCGGAGGTGCATGCGCTGGTCCAACGGGCGTACACGGTGCTCGCGCCGACGGCGGAACTCGATCTGGGCAGCCTGGAACGCACCTTCACGATCGTCGCGAACGATGCGGTGGTGACCTCCGTGGGAGACCACCTCGTCTCCCGCGTGGGCTCGCAAGCGCACGGCGTGACCCTGCGCTTCCTGGCGGAACTGGCGGGCGACAGTTCACGGTTGCGCGAGGGCACCACGGATCTGGAGATAGGGGTGATCCGTGCCGCCGCCCCCGAGATCCGCACCGAGCAACTCGCCGAGGACCATCACGTCCTGCTCATGCGCGATGACAACCCCCTGGCCGAAGGCGAACTGACCGCAAAACGGCTGGCCGGCGCCCGGCACATCGTCACCTCTCGGCGAGGCCGCATGAACGGGCCCATCGACAACGCGCTCTCCGACCTGGGACTCAGCCGACGAGTCGTCGCCACCGCCCCCACCTTCGCTGCGACGATGCTGCTTCTCATGGGATCGGACAGCTTCGTCTCCCTCGTGCCCCGGCTCCATCACCGCCGCACGGCCCAGGCACTCGGCCTGACCCTGCGTGACATCCCCCTGGACCTACCACCCGTGCACGTCACCCAGGCATGGCACCCGCGCGATGATGCCGACGCCGCCCATGTCTGGCTCCGCCGCCAGGTGCGCGAATCGGTCCGGGCGATGCTGAAGTGAAGCCCTGAACTTGCCTTGTCCGTAACGGACTTACGCTGCGGCGCCCAGCGCAGTGATCCCTTGCGTGCTCCTGGCGGGCCCGGTGCCGGCGGCCGGTGGGGACGATGGCCGCGGGATGTGCGACAACATCCCGGATCAGGTCAGGTCAGTCTCCCAGAGGTCTCCGACATCGGTGCCGTGTCTGGGATCGGCCACACGCGGGCCTTGGGCGCGGAAGCGCACGGGAAGGCTGACACCCTTGTCGCCGAGCGACGGGAGAGGGATGGCTGTCACCTTGTCCTTCGGGCCGAACTTGTCGAACAGGGCAGCGGCCCGAGCCGGTGACGAGCAGGCGTAGACTCGGAACCAGGCGTAAGGGCGGATGCCATCCTCGGGTTTCGCGTCGGTATCGAACATCGTCCCGTCCGCGTAGCAGTCGTTCAACTCATGGTCGCTGCTGTCCAGGTGGCGGTTGTCGTCAAAGACCACCCAGTCGGGCGGCATGTCCTCAATGGTGGGCAGGGCCGCGTCGGCCTCTGCGGCTGTCATGATCCTTGGGCCGTCGGTCCTGCCGTCGCCCCCTGTGCTGTCCCGTGGCGTCGGCTGTCCACCTTCCCGGGCCTCGGTCGCCTGGGGCTGAGTTTTCGGCCCGTTGTCGGCGGTGATGATCTGTACCCCGCCGTACACGCCGAGCACGACCAGAGCCAGCAGCAGTGCGGCCGCGAAGGCTGGGCCCAGTGTTATGTGGTTGTGCCTCAACTGGCTGCCCGTGATGACGACGCTTCCGGTGGTCTGTTGTACGGGTGCGTGAAGCTGGACGGCGAGGCGATCAGCGAACTGGGAGTCGCCGCTGATTTCGTCAGCAATGGCGGCTTGGACATCACGGCGGGCAGCGGGATCGTCAGGTGAGGCGTTCAAGCTGTCCAGAGCGGCGCGACCGCGAGCGGAGCGGTTCAACCTGTCTTGCGTGAGCTGGGATGCCGCCGTGCTGGCTGCGTCTCCCAGAGCGGTGAACAGGGCCTGCGCGGCCATTGCCGCCAAGTCGGTCTGGTTCGCTTGACACCCCCATGTGTCATGTCAGTCCTGACATTGTCGCCATGTGCGCGACATGCCGCGACTCCTTCATGAGACCAGCCGTGGCTCCGGGGGCGACCGGCTCGCTCTGCGGCTTTGACGAGCCGGGGACGAGCTGCGGTCAGACCGTGTGGGCGGATGCCTCTGACACTCACAGGGTGGGGCGCGTGGCCTGTCCCCGGCCGTTGGTGACTTTCCGGGGGCGGGGAACGACATGGAGCGCCAGGTCGAGCCGCTTGTCCATGTCGACTTGGAAGGTGCCGTATCAGGGCGTGCGTCGGAAGTGCTCTAGGTTGGCTCACGTGAGCGCTCGGGGGCGGAGTTACCGATATGTCGGACCAGTCGAGCTGAAGGGTGCGGTCCGGCCTGGCAGCGGCGGGTGCCGGATCAGCTCGGCGGCTGAGTTCGGCGGCTGGATCGCTGAGCGATCGGCGGCGGAGCTGGCCGAACCGTTCACCTTTGTGGTGGGCATGGACGGTGTGCTTCGGCTGGCGCCGCGGCGAAGCGAGCACGTGGCCTGTGCCGGCGGAGCCATGGTGATGAGTGCCGGCGAGATCGGCTTCGTGCGTGAGGCGGACCGGTGGGCCGTGAGCGAGGTCAGCAACCAGTCCACCGGGTACTGCCCGGACGTCATCTCCTGGCCGGTAGTCGCTCGTGCTCTGGACGATGTAGGGCTCCGGCGGCCCTCCGGCTTCACCCATGAGGTGGTGTTCCGGCGGTGCCCCGACTGCCAGGAACACAGCATCGTGCGCGAGGACGACTTCGTCTGCGTCTTTTGCGGCAGCGATCTGCCGGAGACGTGGAACGTGGATCCCACTGGGTGACGACCGAGGATCACAGCCACTCGTTGATGGCTGCGACGAGGACGGTCGCCTCGTAGCGGACCGCGAGCTTGTCGTATCGCGTGGCGACGGCGCGGTGCCTCTTGAGGCGGTTGATCCCGCACTCGACCGCGTGGCGCTCGCGGTAGTCGGTCGGTTCGAAATGTGGCGGTCGGCCGCCGCGGGAGCCGAGCTTCTGGCGGTTGCGCGCCTGGTCGACCTTGTCCGGGATGGTGCAGCGGATTCCGCGGCGGCGCAGGTAGGCGCGAATCTTGCGGGAGGCGTACGCCTTGTCCGCGCGGACCCGATCGGGACGGACGCGTGGCCGACCCGGTCCGATGCGGGGCACGCGGACTTTCTCCAGTACGGGTTCGAACTGCGGCGAGTCCCCGCGCTGCCCGGCCGTGATCACAATCGACATGGGCTTCTGGCTCTGCTCGACGGCCGGGTGCGGCTTGGTGGTGAACCCGCCGCGCGAGCGTCCCAGTCCGTGATCACCAGGTTCGGTGAACATACCGCCCGGTGGTTCCTTCTGCAGGTCACCCCGCTTGCGGGCTCCGGCCGCATGCTGATGGGCGCGGCGCGCTGTGGAGTCGACGCTCAGGTCCCCACGTGATCGCACCCGCCGCGTCGGCCAGGGACTGGAGCCCGGTAAGGATCCGATGCCAGGTGCCGTTTCGCTGCCATCGGCGGAACAGGTCGTAGATCCGGCCCCACGGTCCGTACTCGACGGGCACGTCCCGCCACGGCACACCGGTCCGGACCCGGAACCGTATGCCGTCGATCAGCTGCCGCCGGGACCAGACAGGCGACCGGCCCGCTCTCACCCCCTTCGGTAACAACGGTTCCAACGCCGCCCACTGTTCATCCGTGAGATCTCCCCGCCCCATGGACTGTGGCCATTCACAGCTCAAGATCAACTTTCGATACACCCCCTAGCAGTCGATCACGCTCACCGGATCGTGCCTCCGTGCAGACCACGCTGGTCGTCCGAGACTGCGCGGATGAGGGTCCCGCGGGGGTACGGAGAGCCAC
>NZ_JBEZJZ010000201.1:0-7696 GCF_040651455.1 Streptomyces sp. NPDC048483 | reverse complement strand
CCCACCCCCAACGGGGAGGTGCCGGGCCGCAGGACGAAGTCCGGAGGCCCGGCGCCGCAGCCGAACAGCCCCGCGCAGCGGCACCGCCCGCCGCAGGCGAAACGGCGGCAACCCCCAACGGTGGGAAAGCCGAAAACGTGGGGCCCAGGCAAAGCGCAGCGGACCGGCTACCCCACGGGAACCCCCGCCTCGAGATGGAGCGCACACCCCCGCTCGCGGGCCCGCAGCGCCCACCGCAGGCGGTTCCAGCGCACCGGTGGGAGCATCGTCTCGGCCTCGGTCTCGGTCACAAAGCGCCAGTCGCGCAGTTCGGCGCAGGGCAGCAGCAGGTCCCGTATCCGCTCGCCGGTAAGCGTGCCGCCGTCGAACAGTAACCGCAGGCCGCCGTAGCCGGGCGGTTTGGGCGCTTCCCAGTCGACGACGAGCAGCCGGGGGGCGCGGGGCAGCTGGATGCCGAGTTCCTCGGCGACCTCGCGCACTCCGGCGTGCGCGGGCGGCTCGCCCGGTTCCACGATGCCGCCGGGAAATTCCCAGCCGGGCTTGTAGGTCGGATCGACGAGCAGCACCCGGTCCTCGTCGTCGAAGAGCAGCACACCGGCCGCCAGGGTCTCCGCGGTCGGCTCGGGGGTCTGCACGATGTCGCAGGCGCCGGCGCCGGTACGGACCGCCTCGGCGACGTGTTCGGCGGTCTGCCGGGGCGTGAGCCGGGTGGTGTCGACGACATGCGCATCGCCTTTGATCCACTCCAGCGCGCCGGCGTAGGGGACCAAGTGCTCCAGACACCACCGGCGTACGGACGCCGCGGCCCCGGGGTCGCCCGCGGGCTCGGTACGCTGGGCTATTCGCTGCCGCAGGATCGTTTCCTCCGCGTGCAGCAGAACATGCCGTACGGGAATCCGGCGGGCCGCGAGGGAGCCGAAGATCTCGTCGCGGTACTCCTGGCGCAGCAGCGTCATCGGGGTCACCAGCGGGCCCGGGACCTCGGTGAGCAGCGCCGCGGCGGTGTCCACGACCATCCGCCGCCAGGACGGCAGGTCCTGATAGTCGTCGATCTCCTCGAACCGCTTGGCCGGCAGCATCAACCGCAGTCCGCTGCCGAGGAGTTCGGGGTCGTAGAGCGTGCTTCCGGGAAGCAGGTCGAGCAATTCATGCGCCGCAGTGGTCTTGCCCGCACCGAACGTGCCGTTCAGCCAGACGATCACGGTGTCCCCTCTTCCCTAGACCCAGGTGAGTTGCCCGCAACACCCTGCCACGGAAACGCTCGGTAGGACGGGATGCCGGTCGGTGCATCCCCCGTCGCGAAGCCCCCGGCAAACAAGCGCTCCCCCGCCCCTCCTGTACCGAAACCCTCACCTGCACAGCGGCATCTGCCGCATATGACGGCGGCTCATAGAGCGGTGAGCGGGCACCTGTGACGCCTTCTTGGCCAAGTCGCCCGAAGCGTGGGGCTCATGACGGAACCATGGCGGAATCAAACAGAACCGAACTACAGTAAACACTCGCCAGTGACGGGTACATGACTTTCTCCACAACTCCCCACACCTCTTCCGAAGACGGAGGACGCGCATCATGCACGGAAGAATCATCGGCGTACTGTCCGCCGCGCTGCTCTGCACGGCAGGGCTGAGCACGGCGGGTCCGGGCGCTCCGCCGGCCGCGGCCGCCGCGTCCGCGCCCCGGCTGCCCGACGGACTCGCCAAGACACCGCCCATGGGGTTCAACAACTGGAACTCCACCCATTGCCGGGCGGAGTTCAACGAGGAGATGGTCAAGGGCATCGCCGACCTCTTCCTCACCAAGGGCCTCAAGGACGCGGGCTACCGCTACGTCAATCTCGACGACTGCTGGGCGCTGCCCGAGCGGGACGCGGACGGCAAGCTGGTGCCGGACCCGGCGCGCTTCCCCCACGGCATCAAGGCGGTTGCCGACTACGTCCACTCCAAGGGCCTGAAGTTCGGCATCTATACGAGCGCGGGCACCAAGACCTGCAACGAGAACGGGTTCCCCGGCGGCCTGGGACATGAGGCCTCCGACGCCCGGCAGTTCGCCGATTGGGGCGTGGACTACCTCAAGTACGACAACTGCAACAACCAGGGTGTGGACGCCAAGCAGCGCTACCGCACCATGCGGGACGCGCTGCGGGCCACCGGGCGGCCCCTCGTCTTCAGCATCTGCGAGTGGGGCGAGAACAAGCCCTGGGAGTGGGCGTCGGACGTGGGACATCTGTGGCGGACGACCGGCGACATCGACGACAGCTGGTCGAGCATGCTCGGGATCCTGAAGCAGAACCTGCCGCTGGCCCCGTACGCGGGTCCCGGGCACTGGAACGATCCGGACATGCTGGAGGTCGGCAACGGCGGGATGACGGACACCGAATACCGCAGCCACTTCTCCCTCTGGTCGATGATGTCCGCCCCGCTGCTGATCGGCTCCGATCTGCGCAAGGCGACCCCCGAGACCTTCACGATCCTGGACAACAAGGACGTCATCGCCCTCGACCAGGACGCGCTGGGCAAGCAGGCCACGGTCCTGGCGTCCGAGTCCGGCCGCTGGACACTCGTCAAGCAACTGGCGGACGGTGACCGCGCCGTCGCCCTCTTCAACGAGACCGACCGGCCACAGACGATCACCACCACCACCCAAGACGCGGGCCTCCCCCAGGCGGAGCGCTACCGGCTGCGCGACCTGTGGCAGCACCGTGACTCCCACACCGCGGGCACCATCTCCGCGACCGTCCCGGCACACGGCACCACCGTCTACCGGGTCTCCGCCACCGACGACCGGAAGTAGGAGGCAGGAGGCAGGACGTCGGAGGTAGGACGTCGGAGGTAGGACGTCGGTCCGTACCGGCTGCCCGTCAGCAGACGGGCAGCCCCGGAATCGGCTGGTCGTTCTCCCCGCCGGTGAGGTAGACGACGCTGATGTAGACACCGGTGTTCCCGCTGTCGTCATCGGTCTTGGCCCACCAGACGTTCGTCCACTTCCCGTACGTCTCGCGGCGGCCCAGCTTCGCCTGGCAGTAGAAGTAGTTGGTGCCCATGTTCAGCGTGCCGACCTGCTGGAAGGACGCGGTGTACGAGTTCGCCGTACGCCAGACATCGCAGTTGGTCTTGCCGCCGCCGATGGACGCGCACGAGGACCCCTGGGTGGGCTCACCGCCGCCGCTGCCGCCACTGCCGCTGCCGCTGCCACCGCCGCTGTTCCCACCGGACGTACCGGATGTCCCGCCGGACGAGCCGCCGGAGGCACCGCCGAACAGGCCGCCGTCATCGCCGCCCGTGCTCCCGCCACCGGTCTGGTCGCCCGAACTCCCGCCCGGTGCACCGGGCTTGGGGTTCTTGCCGGTCGGGTCGCCGGAGGGCTTGGGGGAGGCGGACGGCGAGGGGCCGGTGCCCTTGCCCTTGCTGTCCCCCTTGCCGGGGTCCTTGCTGTCGGAGGGGCTCGGGTTGCCGGCCGGCGTCGGCTTCTTGGCCGGTGGCGCCGAGTGCCGTCCGCCGTCCGCGACCTTGTCGCTCGGGCCTCCGCCGACCAGCGCGTACGTCACACCGCCGCCCGTGGCGAGGACGGCGACCACCGCCGCCACCGCGAGCAGCATCCGGCGCCGCCGTCGGGCGGGCAGCCGCTCGGTGTCGCCCTCGGACGGGTTCCGCAGCTGAGGATGGGTGCCGGTGCTGCCGACGGCCGGGCCGCTCACCACACCGGGCGGGTCGAAGCCGGGGCTGATGGCGGAGGCGGGGGTGGGGGTCCCGGACTCGGGCGGGGGTGTGGCGGCGCCCTGCGAACCCGGGCCGCCGGAGAGCCAACTGGCGGGCGGTGCAGATGAGTTGGCCGGACCGGTGGGCGCGGCACCGCCGGGTACGGAACCGGCCGGCGCGGCACCGGCGGCCGGCGGACCACCGGCCGCGGCCCCGCCCTGCCCAGTCTCCCCCTGCGGGAACTCCCGCGGCGGAGGCGGCGGCGGGACCACCCGGATGTCCGTCGCGGTCGGCAGATCCGGCGCGCCCGGCATGGGCACGGCCGCCGGCTCGCGCCCCTCGGCCACCGCCTTCAGCATGCTCCGCGCCTGGGCGGCGGACGGCCGGTCGGCCGGGTTCTTGGCCATCAGCGCATGCAGGACGGGCGCCAGCGGCCCGGCCCGCTGCGGCTCCGGCAGCGGCTCGGTGACGATCGCGGTCAGCGTGGACCACACCGACGTGCGGCGGAACGGCGCGCCGCTGCCCTCCACGGCCGCGTACAGCGTCATGCCCAGCGACCAGATGTCCGAGGCAGGGGTGGGGTCCTGGCCCTGGGCGCGCTCGGGCGGCAGGTAGTCGAGGGAGCCGACCAGTTCGCCGCTGCGGGTGATGTTGGTGGTGGCGCCGTCGCCGGGGGCCTCGATGCTGGCGATGCCGAAGTCGGTGAGCACCACCCGCCCTCCCCCGGAGCCTGAAGGGCCGGGGAGCTGCCCCCATCGGTCCAGCAGCACATTGCCGGGCTTCACATCGCGGTGCAGCACGCCCACCTGGTGGGCGGCGTCCAGCGCGTCCATCACTTCCGCGCCGATGCGGGCGATCTCCCGGGGTTCGAGGGTGCCCTGCTGTCGGAGGGCGTCGTCCAGCGAGGGGCCTTCGACCAGCTCCATGACGATGACGGGGCGGCCGTCCTCGTCGATGACGTCGTGGACGGTGACCACGCCGGAGTGCCGGATACGGGCGGCGGCCCGCGCCTCCCGCTGCATCCGGGTGCGCAGATCGGCGAGCTCCGGGGCGGAGGCGTCGGTGTAGGCGCGCAGCACCTTGACGGCGACCTCGCGGCCCAGCACCTCGTCGACGGCGCGGCAGACCACGCCCATGCCGCCGCGGCCGAGCCGGCCGGTGACGCGGTAGCGGCCGCCCAGCACCCGCCCGGTCAGATCGGCGTCCGTACCGCGCTCGGGGCCGCTCGCGGCGGCCGCCCTGGGCGCGCCGTCGCCGGGCGGCGGAGCGGCCGCCTCGCCGCTCGTTCCCTGCGGCGCACCCGGCTCATCCGCTCCGTGGTGCTCGCGCTCCCCCGGTGTCATCGTCGCCGATCCCCTCGATACCCGTGTCCCGATGGCCGTGTTCCGGCCAGTACGCCGCATGCCTCACGGAGTACGTCGTGGTCGGCAACAGACTAAGGGGCGCAGAGGGTTGGGTGGTGACCTCAGGCCAAGGGGACGAAGGCATCGAGACGGGACTGTTGTGCAGCGGCCGCGGCGGCGCCCACCACCCCGGCATCCGTCCCCATTTGGGCGGGTACGACCTTCAGGTCCGCTACGAACGACAGCGTCGCGTAGTCGCGCAGGGCCGTGCGCAACGGGCCGAAGAGGACGTCTCCGGCGCCCGCCACTCCCCCGCCGATGACCGCGATGTCGATCTCGGTCAGGGTCGCGGTGGCCGCGATCCCGGCGGCCAGCGCCCGGGCGGCCCGTTCGAAGGAGCGGACGGCGACGGGGTCACCGGCGTGCGCGGCGGCGGCGACGGCGGCGGCGCTGGTGTCGCCGTCCGGGCCCGGCAGCCAGCCGTTCGCCAGCGCCCGGCGGGCGATGTTGGGGCCGCTGGCGATCCGCTCGACGCAGCCACGGGCGCCGCACGGGCAGGGGTCGCCGTCAAGGTCGACGCTGATGTGGCCGATGTGCCCGGCGTTGCCGGTGGGGCCCGGGTGCAGCCGGCCGTTCAGGACGAGTCCGCCGCCGACGCCGGTGGAGACCACCATGCACAGGGCGTTGGCGTGGCCGCGGGCGGCGCCCTGCCAGTGCTCGGCCGCGGTCATCGCGACACCGTCGCCGACCAGCACCACCGGACGCTCCCCGGCCAGGGCCCGCACCCCGGCGACCAGCGGGAAGTCGCGCCAGCCGGGGATGTTGACGGGGCTGACGGTGCCGGCCGAGGCGTCCACCGGGCCCGCGCTGCCGACCCCCACGGCCGCCACCCGCGCCCAGTCGGGCCCCGCGGCCAGCTCCCGGACCACCTCGGCCACCGCACGCATCACCGTCGCCCCGTCCCTGTCGGCGGGGGTGGGCCGCGCGGCCCGTACGATCAGCCTGCCGCGCGCGTCCACCAGAGCACCGGCGATCTTGGTGCCGCCAATGTCGAGCGCTGCGCTGAGGTCCGTCTGCATCGGTGTCGAATCTCCTGGTGGGCCCGGGGCCGGGGTGGATCGTCCCGGCGCGAGAACGCCAGTCTTGCCGCAGTTGACAACGTTGTCCAGGGGCTATGCTCGACGGCACCCCCCGACAGCTCCGGCCGCCCCCTACAGAATCAGGACCGCACACCGTGACGGACACCGCGCAGGGCACCTCTCGTCGCTACGGCACCCGGCCCACGATGAAGGATGTCGCGGCGCGCGCCGGGGTCGGCCTCAAGACGGTCTCCCGCGTGGTGAACGGCGAGGCGGGCGTCACCCCGGACACCGAACGCCGGGTCCAGGAAGCCATCACCGCCCTGGGTTTCCGCCGTAACGACTCGGCCCGCATCCTGCGCAAGGGCCGTACCGCCAGCATCGGCCTGGTCCTGGAGGATCTCGCCGACCCCTTCTACGGGCCCCTCAACCGCGCCGTCGAAGAGGTCGCCCGCGACCACGGCGCGCTGCTGATCAACGGCTCCAGCGCCGAGGACCCGGCCCGGGAACAGGAGTTGGTGCTCGCACTGTGCGCGCGGCGGGTGGACGGCCTGGTCGTCATCCCGGCCGGTGACGACCACCGCTATCTGGAGCCGGAGATCGCGGCGGGCATCGCGACCGTCTTCGTGGACCGCCCGGCGGGCCGGATCGACGCCGATGTGGTGCTCTCCGACAGCTTCGGCGGCTCCCGGGACGCGGTCGCCCATCTCATCGCGCACGGCCACCGCCGGATCGGCTTCATCGGCGACCAGCCGCGGATCCACACCGCGAAGGAGCGGCTGCGCGGCTACCGCGCCGCGATGGACGCCGCCGGACTGCCGGTCGACGAGTCCTGGGTGGCGCTGGGCTCCACCGCCCCCGAGCGGGTCCGGGCCACGGCCACCGCCATGCTGGACGCCCCCGAGCCGGTCACCGCCCTGTTCGCCGGCAACAACCGCGTCACGGTCACCGCCGTACGCGTCCTGGGCGAACGGCCGCGCCCCGTCGCCCTGGTGGGCTTCGACGACTTCGAACTTGCCGATCTCGTACGGCCCGCGATCACGGTCGTCGCCCAGGACGCGGCGCGGCTGGGCCGGACGGCGGGCGGACTGCTGTTCCGCCGCCTGGAGGGGATCGCCGACGCGCCGCAGCGGGTGGAGATCCCGACGCGGTTGATCGCTCGGGGCTCGGGGGAGATCCCGCCGCCGTAGACGGGTTTCTCCCCACGTTTTTGGCTTTCCCACCGTGGGGGTGTTGCGCCGTAGCGCCTGCAGCGGGCTGGTGCCGCCGCGCGGGGCTGTTCGGCAGCGGCACCGGACCTGCACGGCTCCGCCGCTACGGCCCGGCACCTGCCCGTTGGGGGGTGGAGAAAACCCGTGGAAGTGTACGTAAGCGATCATGCGCGTGCAGTGGACGCACTACGCCCGCCCCCACCCAGGTTTTCCCACCCACCCACGGGAGGGGCCACGCCGCAGGACGAAGTCCGCAGGCGTGGCACCGCACCCGACAACACCACGCCCGCCGCTGGGGGTACCTCCCACGCCCTTCAGGCAGTGGGGGAGCAACGGCGAACAACCCCTACGGCGGGACGGCCGACAGC
>NZ_JBEZJZ010000200.1:0-7707 GCF_040651455.1 Streptomyces sp. NPDC048483 | reverse complement strand
GGTGCATTTCGCGCCAGTTGTGGTGGGGCCACCGGATTCCGGTCTGGTACGGGCCGAACGACGAGGTCGTCGTGGTCGGGCCCGACGACAAGGCGGGCTGCTGGCCGTGGACGCCGCCGACGCCCGGATCCTGGACCGCTCCGGCATCCCCCACCCCCGCCGTTTCGCCCTCGGCCCGCACACCGACGCCCGCGCCGGCGGCGCCTTCGCCCGCCCCCGTACCAACGCACCCGCCTTTCGGCAGAACGACGCCACCGCACGCGCCCTGCTCACCTTCCTCCGGGACCACGCCACCCCGCCGGCCCCCGCCCGCACCCCCAAGGAATCCCGTGTCGCTGACCACTGACCCACCCGTCGAAAGAACAGGCGCCGGCAACGCGGCGGCCGATCCACCGAAGACGGACGACCCGGCGGCCCTCAAGGTCGTCCCCGTACGCCACCCCTGGCGCTGGGCCGCGATTGCCGTCACCGCCGTCCTGCTCGCCCAGTTCGTCCACGGCCTGGTCACCAACCCGGCCTGGGAATGGGACGTCTTCGCCCAGTTCTTCACCGCCCAGACGGTCCTGAAAGCGGTCTGGACCACCCTCCAGCTCACCCTCTACGGCACCGCCCTCGGCTTCGCCCTCGGCATCGTGCTGGCCTTCATGCGGCTGTCCGCCAGCCCCTTCCTGCGCTGGGTCGCCTTCGGCTACATCTGGGCCTTCCGCTCCATCCCCCTCATCGTCCAGCTGCTGTTCTGGTTCAACCTCGCCTACCTCTACAAGCGCCTGGACTTCGGCATCCCCTTCGGCCCCGGCTTCTTCCACTTCGACACCATGGGGCTGGTCGGCGCCATGGGCGCGGCGGTCCTCGGCCTCGCCCTCCACCAGGCCGCCTACGCCGCCGAGATCGTGCGCGGCGGAGTGCTCGCCGTGGACGCCGGACAACTGGAGGCCGCCGCCGCCCTCGGCATCCCCCGGCTGCGGCAACTGCGCCGCATCGTCCTCCCGCAGGCCGCGCGCTCGATCCTGCCCAACGCCACCAACGAGGTCATCTCCCTCTTCAAGGGCACCTCCATCGTCTCCGTCATGGCGATCGGCGAGCTCTTCTACCAGGTCCAGGTCATCTACGGGCGGAACGGCAGGGTCGTGCCCCTGCTGATGGTCGCCACCGCCTGGTACATCCTCCTGACCACCGTGCTCTCCGTCCTCCAGCACTACGTCGAACGCCACTTCGCCAAGGGAGCCACCCGATGAGCACGACAACAGCGACGCGCGCGATGGTCGAGGTCCGCTCCGTCCACAAGAGCTTCGGCCCGCTCGAGGTCCTCAAGGGCGTGGACCTCCAGGTCCGTACCGGCGAGGTCACCGTCGTCCTCGGCCCGTCCGGCTCCGGCAAGTCGACCCTGCTGCGCACCATCAACCACCTGGAGAAGGTCGACAGCGGCACGGTCAGCGTGGACGGCGCGCTGGTCGGCTACCGCCGCTCCGGCGCCCGGCTCTACGAGCTGCGCGAACGCGAGATCCTCAAGCAGCGCACCCACATCGGCTTCGTCTTCCAGAACTTCCACCTCTTCCCGCATCTGACCGTCCTGGAGAACATCACCGAGGCCCCCGTCTCCGCGCTCGGCCGCCCGAAGAAGGACGCGGTGGCCACCGCCGAGAAGCTGCTGGCACGGGTCGGACTCGCCGACAAGGCGCACGCCTACCCCCGCCGGCTCTCCGGCGGCCAGCAGCAGCGCGTCGCCATCGCCCGCGCGCTCGCCCTGGAACCCAAGCTGCTGCTCTTCGACGAGCCGACCTCGGCCCTCGACCCGGAGCTGGTCGGCGAAGTCCTCGACGTCATCAAGGACCTGGCCCACCAGGGCACCACCATGATCGTCGTCACCCATGAGATCGGCTTCGCCCGCGAGGTCGCCGACACCGTCGTCTTCATGGACGACGGCCGGATCGTCGAACAGGGCCCGCCCGGCCAGGTGCTCGACACCCCGCGCCACGAGCGCACCAAGTCCTTTCTTTCCAAGGTCCTTTGACCCACGTTCCCGCCCAAGGTCCGTTGCGCGACCCGGCTATGAGGAGACCCACGTTGAACCGCCGCCGCACCCTGTCCGCCGCCCTCGCGCTCACCGCCGCCTCCGCCCTGCTCACCGCCTGCGGCGGCGGTGGCGGCGATGCGGCGGGTGAGAGCGTCGCCGCCCCGGGAGGCAAGGGGCCGAAGATCAATATCGGCCCCGACCAGCACCGTATCCACGGGGTGAAGGACCCGAAGGCCGCCGCCCTGGTGCCCGCACGGGTACGGAAGACCGGCGAGCTGCGCCTCGGTGTCGGCGCCGGCAGCAGCCCGCCGCTGAGCTTCTACGCCACCGACGACAAGACCCTCATCGGCGTCGAGGAAGACCTCGCCACCCTCGTCGCCGACACCCTCGGCCTCAAGCCGCACTTCGACCCGCTGTCCTGGGAGAACCTCTTCGTCGGCCTGGACAGCGGCAAGCTCGACGCCGTCTTCGCCAATGTCACCGTCACCGAGGAGCGCAAGGACAAGTACGACTTCGCCACCTACCGGCTCGACCAGCTGGCGATGGAGGCCAAGAAGGGCAGCGGCTGGAAGGTCCGCGGCGCCAAGGACGTCGCCGGCAGAACCATCGCGGTCGGCACCGGCACCAACCAGGAGAAGATCCTGGTCGGCTGGAGCAAGGAGAACGAGAAGGCCGGCCGCAAACCGGTCGACATCAAGTACTACCAGAAGAACTCCGACACCTACCTCGCCCTCCAGTCGGGCCGTATCGACGGCTACTTCGGCCCCAACCCGTCCGCCGCCTACCACGTGAACACCGCGGGCCAGACCGAGATCGTGGGGACCTTCTCCGGCGGCGGCAGCAGCGTCCTGGGCAAGATCGCCGCCACCACGAAGAAGGACAGCGGGCTGGTCAAGGCCTATGCCGCCGCACTCCGGACGCTCATCGACAACGGCCGCTACGGCAAGGTGCTCGCGCGCTGGGGGCTGACCGAAGAGGCCCTGAAGACCTCGCAGATCAATCCGCCCGGCCTGCCCAGGACGGCGAACTGACCCCGCGCCAGAAAGGCCCCCTCATGTCCCTCCCCCCAACCCCCCTCCACCTGGCCGTCGCCCTCGACGCCCCGGCCCCGCACCACCCCTCCTACGACGCCGCGCACCACGTCGCCCTCGCCCGCCTCGCCGAACGCGGCACCCTCGACTTCCTCACCCTCGGCGACACCTTCGCCGGACCCGGCCCCGATGCGCTCGCCGTACTGGCCAGGGTCGCGCCCGCGACCGAACGCATCGGCCTGGTCCCGACCGTCACCACCACGCACACCGAGCCGTTCCATGTCTCCACCGCCGTGGCCACCCTCGACTGGGTCAGCCGCGGCCGGGCGGGCTGGACCGTCGAGGTCTCCACCACCGAGGCCGAGGCGGCCCTGACCGGCCGCCGCCCCGCCGCGCCGTCCGCCGACGTCTGGCGCGAGGCCGGCGAGGTCGCCGATGTCGTCGCCCGGCTGTGGGACAGCTGGGAGGACGACGCCGAGATCCGCGACCGGGCGACCGGCCGCTTCATCGACCGCGACAAGCTCCACCACGTCGACTTCACCGGCACCTCGTTCACCGTCCGCGGCCCCTCCATCGTCCCCCGGCCGCCCCAGGGACGCGCCGTCACGGTGGTCGACGCGACCGGCACGGACAGCGGGGCGGAGGGGGCCGACGGGGCGGACGAGGCCGTACGGGAGGTGGCCGCGGCACACGCCGACGTCGCCCTCGTACGGGCCGCCGACCCCGGCACCGCCGCCGCGGCCCGCGCCGCACTGCACGAAAGGGCCCGCGCACACGGCCGCGACCCCGGCCGGCTGATCGTGCTCGCCTCCCTGCCGGTCGAACTGGACTCCTCCGCCGACGCCGCCGGCCTCGCCGACCTCATCGGCGACTGGCACGCCGAAGGGGCCGCCGACGGCTTCCATCTGCGCCCCGCCGACCCCGCCCGCGACCTCGCCCGGCTCGTCGACGGCACCGTCCCGCTACTCCGCGACCGCGGCCTGCTGCGCCACACCTACACCGGCACCACACTGCGCGACCACCTCGGCCTGCCGCGCCCCGCCAGCCGTTACGCCCTTGCCCGAGAGGCCTCCCGATGAGCCCGACCCCTGGTGAACCGCACCGCAAACAGATCCACCTGGCCGCCCACTTCCCCGGCGTCAACAACACCACCGTCTGGGCCCATGACAGGTCCGAGAGCCAAATAGCCTTCTCCTCCTTCGCCCACCTCGCCCGGACCGCCGAGCGCGGCCTGTTCGACTTCTTCTTCCTCGCCGAAGGACTGCGGCTGCGCGAGCACAAGGGCCGCATCCACGACCTCGATGTGGTCGGCCGGCCCGAGTCGATCACCGTCCTCAACGCGCTGGCGGCGGTCACCGACCACCTGGGCCTGGCCGCCACCGTCAACGCCACCTTCAACGAGCCCTACGAACTCGCCCGCCGGTTCGCCTCCCTCGACCACCTCAGCGGCGGCCGGGCCGCCTGGAACGTCGTCACCACCTCCGACGCGTTCACCGGCGAGAACTTCCGCCGCGGCGGCTACCTCGACCGCGCCGACCGCTACACGCGCGCCGCCGAATTCCTCTCCCTGGCAAGGGAGTTGTGGGATACCGGGCCGGATGCCGGGCGGCCACGGCCGGTCGACCACCACGGTCCGCACTTCACCGTCCGCGGCGCATTCCCCGTCCCGCGCAGCCCCCAGGGCCACCCCGTCGTCATCCAGGCCGGCGACTCGCCCGAGGGCCGGGAGTTCGCCGCCTCCGCCGCCGACGTGATCTTCACCCGGCACAGCGGCCTGGAGGCGGGCCGCGCCTTCTACGCCGACGTCAAGGGCCGGCTCGCCGCACACGGCCGCCGGCCCGACGACCTCAAGATCATGCCCGGTGTCACCTTCGTCCTCGGCGACACCGCGGCCGAGGCCCAGGAACACGCCGCCGAGATCCGCCGGCAGCAGGTCTCCCCGCAGAACGCCCTCCTCGCCCTGGAACAGATCTGGGGCATCGACCTGTCCTCGTACGACCCCGACGGCCCGCTGCCCGACATCGACCCGGATCCCCACAGCGAACTGGCACAGGGCCGGGTCAAGATCGCCGACCCCAAGGCGATCGCCGACAAATGGCGGGCACTGTCGCGCGCAAAGGGCCTGTCCCTCCGCGAAACCGTCATCGAGACCACCGGACGGCAGTCGTTCATCGGGACGCCGGAGGCCGTCGCCGCGGAAATGGACACCTTCGTCCGGACCGACGCCGCCGACGGATTCATCCTCGTACCGCATCTGACACCCGGCGGGCTCGACCCGTTCGTCGACCGTGTCGTACCGCTCCTCCAGGAACGCGGGGTCTTCCGCACGGAATACCAGGGCCACACCCTCCGTTCCCACCTGGGGCTGCCGGAACCGGCACGCCGCCCGCTCGGGGAGGACGGACGGCCATGAGCACGCACCACCACACACTCCAGGAGTGGCAGGACTGGCGGGAAAGGCGCCTCGCGGCCGTCTCCGCCCCGTACGGCCCGCTCGCCCTGACCGGCACCCACTGGCTCGCCGACCACCCGGACGGCCGGATCGACGGACTGCCGGGCACCTGGACCGCGGACGGCGACGCGGTCGTGCTGCGCGCCGAGGACGCCGACCGGCTCACCGTCGACGGCAGCCCCGCGACCGGCGATCCCCCACTGCCTGGACGGCGTGGGCGGTGCCCCCATCGCCTCGGCCCGGACTCCGCCCCGGATACCACCCGCGTCGCACAGGGCGAACGGCATCTGCTGGTGCTGCACCGCGACGGCCTGTGGGCGATACGCGACTTCGACCCCGGCTCCGCCAACCGCCGCGACTTCGCCGGCATCGCCGTCCACGACCACGACGAGCGCTGGATACGGCCCGGCCTGTTCCGCCCGTACGGCGAGCGGCGCGGCGTCCAGGTCCCCCACGCCGACGGCGCCCGGCGCGCCCTCGGCCTGGCCGGGGAACTGGCCTTCACCCTGGACGGCGACGAGCACACCCTCCAGGTGGCGGTCGAGGGCGACGGCTCCCTGTGGGCGGTGCTCGCCGACGCCACCAGCGGCACGGACAGCTACCGCTTCCGGTTCCTGCGCCCGCCCGCGCCCGCAGCGGACGGCACCGTCACCGTCGACCTCAACCGCACCCAGCTGCCGCCCTGCGCATTCGCCGACCACTTCCTGTGCCCCTTCCCACCGCCGGGCAACACCCTCCCCTTCGCGCTGCGGGCCGGCGAACGGAACCGCCGCACGCGCTGACCCGTCCCATCGCCGACCGAGGGGGTCACCCGCCGCCCCGACAGCCCCAACCGGGCTGCCGGGGCGGCGTATTGCGCACACCGAGCCGACGGACCACCTCGTCGTACGTCGTCCGGCACCCGTCGTCCGGCACCCGTCATCGGACACCGGTCATCGGACACCGGCCGTCCGGCACTGGCCGTCCGGCACCGGCCGTCCGACATCTTGCCGAGAACCTCTTGCGCTACCGGGCCGGTGCGCCGGACACTCCGTCCAGCGCTTGTCAGGGGCACGCTGAACGGTCACTGACGCCAACGTGGTGACATCAACGTGCGGATTTCCGCGTGCCCTTCGGCTGCGCCTCACCTGGCCGCCCACCGGCGGCCCATTCATCCCCCTCGGAGGAATTACGTGAGGAACGAGCGCACCATCCCCCGCAGCGGCGTAGCGAGACGCACCCGGCTGATCGCCGTGGCCTCCGGACTGGTGGCCGTCGGCGCCATCGCCGTACCGACCGCCAACGCCCAGAACCCCACCCCCACAAGGACGTTCAGCGCCTCCCAGCTCTCCGCCGCCGACCACGCCGTACGCGCCGCGGACGTAGCGGGCACCGCCTGGTCCGTCGACCAGAGGACCCACACCCTCGTCGTCACCGCCGACCGCACCGTCTCCCGGGCCGAGATCGCCCGGATCGGACGGGCCGCGGGCAGCAACGCGGGCGCACTGCGCATCGAGCGCATCTCCGGCACCCTGCGCAAGCTGATCTCCGGTGGCGACGCCATCTACGCACCCAGCTGGCGCTGCTCGCTCGGCTTCAACGTCCGCAGCGGCAGCACGTATTACTTCCTGACGGCCGGCCACTGCACCGAGGGCAAACCGCCCTGGTACACCAACTCCTCACACACCACCAGCATCGGACCGACCACCGGCACCAGCTTCCCCGGCAACGACTACGGCATCGTGAAGTACACCAACACCTCCCTGGCACACGCCGGCACCGTCGGCAGCCAGGACATCACCAGCGCCGGCACCCCGACCGTGGGCCAGTCGGTCACCCGCCGCGGCTCCACGACCGGCACCCACAGCGGCAAGGTCACCGGCCTGAACGCCACCGTCAACTACGGCGGCGGCGACATCGTCTCCGGCCTCATCAAGACCACCGTCTGCGCCGAGCCCGGCGACAGCGGCGGCCCCCTCTATTCCGGCACCAAGGCCCTGGGCCTCACCTCCGGCGGCAGCGGCGACTGCACCTCCGGCGGTACGACGTTCTTCCAGCCCGTGACGGAGGCGCTCAGCGCGTACGGCGTGAGCGTGTACTGACCGGCGGCAGGCCATCGGCCGGCCGGTGACCGGCCGCCCGGCCATGGACCGGGCATGGACCGGCCGAGGTGTGACGAGGACCCGCCAAGGTCCTCGTCAGGGCCCCTGTCCGCCGGCGGACAGGGGCCC
>NZ_JBEZJZ010000199.1:0-7720 GCF_040651455.1 Streptomyces sp. NPDC048483 | reverse complement strand
CCGTCCGGCCCGGCCGTGGACCGCACGTCCGCCCCGCTCGGCATCAGGAGAGCCGGCGGGCCTTCGCCGCCGCCTTCTTGGCCACCGTCTTCTTCGCGGCGGCCGTCCTGGCGGCGTTGACCTTGGTCGAATTCGCCTTGGTCACCGCCTTCTTCGCCGCGGTCCTCTTCGCCTGCCCCGGCACCGTCGCGGCATCGCTGACCCGGTCGCCGAGGATGTCCCGCAGGAACTTGCCGGTGTGGCTGGCCGGGATCGACGCGATCTCCTCCGGCGTGCCCTCGGCGACGACCAGTCCGCCGCCGTTGCCGCCCTCGGGGCCCATGTCGATGACCCAGTCCGCCGTCTTGATCACATCGAGGTTGTGCTCGATGACGATCACGGAGTTGCCCTTCTCGACCAGCCCGGACAGCACCGTGATCAGCTTGCTGATGTCCTCGAAGTGCAGACCGGTGGTCGGCTCGTCCAGGACATAGACCGTACGGCCCGTCGAGCGCTTCTGGAGCTCGCTCGCCAGCTTCACCCGCTGCGCCTCACCGCCGGAGAGGGTCGGCGCGGACTGGCCGAGGCGGACATAGCCCAGGCCGACCTCGTGCAGCGTCTTCAGGTGCCGGGAGATGGTCGGCACCGCCTCGAAGAAGTCCAGTGCCTCCTCGATGGGCATGTCCAGCACCTCGGCGATGGACTTGCCCTTGTAGTGCACCTCCAGCGTCTCGCGGTTGTAGCGCGCGCCGTGGCAGACCTCGCACGGGACGTACACATCCGGCAGGAAGTTCATCTCGATCTTGATCGTGCCGTCGCCGGAGCAGTTCTCGCAGCGGCCGCCCTTGACGTTGAAGGAGAAGCGCCCCGGCAGATAGCCGCGGACCTTGGCCTCCATCGTCTCCGCGAACAGCTTGCGGACATGGTCGAAGACTCCGGTGTACGTCGCCGGGTTGGAGCGCGGCGTACGGCCGATGGGCGACTGGTCGACGTGGACGACCTTGTCGACGAGGTCGTCGCCGCCGACGCGGGTGTGCCGGCCGGGGACCGACTTGGCGCCGTTCAGCTCGCGCGCCAGGTGGGTGTAGAGGATGTCGTTGACCAGCGTCGACTTGCCGGAGCCGGAGACGCCGGTGACGGCGGTCAGCACTCCGAGCGGGAAGGAGACGTCGATGTCCTGGAGGTTGTTCTCCTTCGCGCCGTGGACCGTCAGCTGCCGGGCCGGGTCGGCGGGCCGGCGGAGGTCGGGCGTCGCGATGGCGCGCTTGCCGGACAGATACTGCCCGGTGATGGACTCCTTGTTGGTCAGCAGCTGCTTGAGCGGGCCGCTGTGCACGACCTTGCCGCCGTGCTCACCTGCACCGGGGCCGATGTCGACGACCCAGTCGGCGGTCTTGATGGTGTCCTCGTCGTGCTCCACCACGATCAGGGTGTTGCCGAGGTCGCGCAGCCGTACCAGGGTCTCGATCAGCCGGTGGTTGTCGCGCTGGTGCAGTCCGATCGAGGGCTCGTCCAGGACGTAGAGCACGCCCACCAGGCCGGAGCCGATCTGGGTGGCGAGGCGGATGCGCTGGGCCTCACCGCCGGAGAGGGTGCCGGCCGCGCGGTTCAGCGAGAGGTAGTCCAGGCCGACGTCGACCAGGAACTTCAGCCGTTCGTTGACCTCCTTGAGGACCCGCTCGGCGATCTTCTTCTCGCGGGCGTTGAGCTTCATGTCCCGCAGGAAGTCGGCGCAGTCGCTGATCGACATGGCCGCGACCTCGGCGATGGACCGCTCCTGCACGGTGACGGCGAGCACGATCGGCTTGAGGCGGGTGCCCTCACAGGTCGGGCAGGGCACCTCGCGCATATAGCCCTCGAAGCGCTCCCGGCTGCTGTCGCTCTCGGCCTCGCTGTGCCGCCGCTTGACGAACGGCACCGCGCCCTCGAAGGGGGTGGTGTAGGCCCGCTGGCGGCCGTAGCGGTTGCGGTAGCGGACCTCGATCTGGGTCTTGTGGCCGTGCAGCAGCGCCTTCCTGGCGCGGGCCGGCAGCCCTGCCCAGGGCATGTCCGTACGGAATCCGAGGGCGTCGGCCAGCGCGTCGACCAGGCGGCCGAAGTACTCCTTGGTGTGGCCGCCGGACCAGGGGTGAATGGCGCCGTCGTCGAGGGAGCGCTCCTCGTCGGGGATGATCAGCTCGGGGTCGACCTCCATGCGGGTGCCGATGCCGGTGCAGTCCGGGCAGGCGCCGAAGGGCGAGTTGAACGAGAAGGAGCGCGGCTCCAGCTCCTCGAAGGAGAGGTCGTCGTGGGCGCAGTACAGATGCTCGGAGTACATCCGCTCGCGCTGCGGGTCGTCCGGCTCGAGGTCGACGAAGTCGAGGATGACCATGCCGCCGGACAGGCCCAGGGCGGTCTCGACGGAGTCGGTCAGCCGCCGCTTGGCGCTCTCCTTGACGGTGAGGCGGTCGACGACCACCTCGATGGTGTGCTTCTCCTGCTTCTTCAGCTTCGGCGGCTCGGAGAGCTGGATCGTCTCGCCGTCGACCCGGGCCCGGCTGTAGCCCTTGGTCTGGAGGTCGGCGAAGAGATCGACGAACTCGCCCTTGCGCTCGCGGACCAGCGGGGAGAGCACCTGGAAGCGGCTGCCCTCGGGCAGCTCGAGGACCTTGTCGACGATGGCCTGTGGCGACTGCCGGGCGATCGGCCGCCCGCACTCGGGACAGTGCGGCTTGCCGATCCGGGCGAAGAGAAGGCGGAGGTAGTCGTAGACCTCGGTGATCGTGCCGACCGTGGAGCGGGGGTTGCGGGACGTCGACTTCTGGTCGATCGAGACCGCGGGGGACAGGCCCTCGATGAAGTCCACATCGGGCTTGTCCATCTGCCCGAGGAACTGCCGGGCGTAGGAGGAGAGCGACTCGACATAGCGCCGCTGCCCCTCGGCGAAGATCGTGTCGAAGGCGAGCGAGGACTTGCCCGACCCGGAGAGCCCCGTGAAGACGATGAGGGAGTCGCGGGGGAGGTCGAGCGAGACGTTGCGGAGGTTGTGCTCGCGAGCGCCACGGACGATGAGACGGTCGGCCACGCCGGTCGGCACCTTTCTTGGAGAGGGGCGGGAGCCGCGGCTCTGCGTCCGCCGCTCGGTGAGCGAGCAGAGGCGGCGGAGCGGAGCGGAGCCCCCGCCCCAGGGTATGGGGACCGCCGCGGCACTGTCTTTGTGATGCCATAACGAGCCTATAGCACGTGCATTCGATTTACGGTACGCGCAAGCTCTGTTCACCCAAACGTGTGGCGGCCCCACAACCTTCCCGCACCGGCCGGCGCCTCCACGCCGCCGGCAACAGCAGGGCCCCGCCCCGGACCCGTTCCGCCCCACCCCGTCGACCGGCCCTGACTCTCCTCGTCGGCGGCGCCCGCAGCTCCGGCCGGACGTGCCTCGTCGGCCTGCGCGGGGGACCGGCGGGCACCGTCCCGGTCCGTCGCCGGCCTCTCGCGGCGCTTGCGCGCCAGTTCCGCGGCCATCCGGTCGGAATACAGCCGCATGTCCGCTTCCGCCTTGAGTGCCAATTCCTCCATCGTTACCTCCCAGGGTCTCGCGGCAGCCCCGACGCCTCCCGGAGTGACCGGACGCACGCCCCCTTCCGCGTCATCCGGACACGGCGCGGTCAACCGGACACGGCGCGCCGGCCGGCTTCTCACCCGCGTCTTCGAGTGATTCCCGTCTCATCCGGCCTCACCCCGCCGGGGCCGCCGGGGAGGTCACCGGCAGGTGCTCACCTGGTCGTGGGACAGGCCGGTGCGCGCCGTTGCGCACCACCCGGCGCGCACCCCTGCGCCCCGCCGGCGCCCTCAGCCCCCGCCCGGCAGCGCCCGCTCCAGCGCGTCGAAGGCCCGCTCCAGCACCGCCACCTGGTCGGCGGCCACCTCGTCCACCGGGTCACCCGCGAGCAGCCGGACCGCGGCACCCGCGTAGGCGACCCGGTACGCCGCAACGATCAGCGCCGCCGCCAGCCGGGGATCACCGGCCTCACCGCGCCGCCCTGCGGAACCGCCGCCGGCCGCCTCCGCGAGCAGCCCGGCCAGCGTGTTCTCGAGCTCCTCCACCGCCTCGCGCCCCCGCGCCCGCAGCGCCGGCGAGTCCAGCACCGTCCGCCAGAAGTACGTGAACCCCTCCCCCACCCCCGCCAGCGGGTGCCGCCGCGCCAGCAGGTCGAGGGCGAGCCCGCGGAGCGCGGCGAGCGGCGTCCGGTCCGCCCCGCGCTCCCGGACCGCGCGGGTGATCAGCTCGTGCCCCTCGGGGATCCGGTCGAGGAAGAGATCTTCCTTGCGCGGGAAGTAGTTGAAGACCGTCATCGTGGACACCTCGGCGGCGCGGGCGACCTCGGCGACCGTGACGCTGTCGAAGCCGCGCTCGATGAACAGCAGCGTGGCCTCGCCGGAGATCCGCCGACGGGTCCGCAGCTTCTTGCGCTCGCGCAGCGTCAGCCGTCCGTCCTCCTCGACGTACCCGGTCTCCTCGCCGTCGGCACGGCCGTCGCCGCCCTGTTCCTTTTCCCTCATGGTCATAATTTTAGCCGGAACAAATTTTTAGTGACTACACTTGACCGTATGAGTCATGACGCAGACGTAGTGGTGGCAGGGGGCGGCCCGGTGGGGCTGATGCTCGCCTGCGAACTCGCACTGGCGGACGTAACGGTCGTCGTCCTGGAACGGCTGGCCGAAGTGGATACGACGATCAAGGCGGGGGCGATCAACTCCCCCAGCGCGGAGGCCCTGTACCGGCGCGGGATGCTGCCCGACCTGATGGAGGTACAGCGCGCCGCCCTCGGGAAATTCAGCTCGTTCATGCGGCAGCGGCAGGCCGCCGGCGCCTCGGAGGTGAAGCCGCCGCCGAAGTTCGCCGGTCACTTCGCGGGCATCATGCTGCGCGGCGACCTCCTGGACGCGTCGGACCCGGACTTCGGCGCGAGCGGCCCGGCCGGCGACATCGGCCTGATACCGCAGGAGGCCCTGGAGCGGCTGCTCGCCGCCCGCGCCGCCGAACTGGGCGTCACGCTGCGCCGCGGTGTGACGCTGACCGGCTTCGACGCCGGCGAGGACGGCGTCCGCATCCACACCTCGGACGGCCCGCTGCACACCGGCTGGCTGGTGGGCTGCGACGGCGGCCGCAGCACTGTCCGCCGGCTGGGCGGTTTCCCGTTCCCCGGTACGGACCCCGAGATCACCGGCCACCAGGCCATCGTCGAGCTGACCGGCGCCGGCGCCCTGGGGGCGGGCTGGAACTGGACCGGCACCGGGACCTATGTCCACGGCCCGATGCCCGGCCGGATCCTCACCGTGGAGTTCGACGGACCGCCCGCGGACCGCGCGGCGCCCGTCACCGCCGAGGAGCTGCAGGCCTCTCTGCGGCATGTTTCCGGCGTACCGGACGTCACGGTCACCAAGGTGCTCTCGGCCACCCGCTTCACGGACAACGCCCGCCAGGTGCCCGACTACCGCTCGGGGCGGGTGCTGCTGGCCGGTGACGCGGCGCATGTGCACTCGCCGTTCGGCGGCCAGGGGCTCAACCTCGGCCTCGGCGACGCGATGAACCTGGGCTGGAAGCTTGCCGCCACGGTCAGGGGCCGGGCACCGGAGGGGCTGCTCGACACCTACACCGCCGAGCGGCACCCGATCGGCGCCTGGGTGCTGGAGTGGACCCGCGCCCAAGTGGCGCTGATGCGGCCGGAATCGCATGCCCGCGCGCTGCGCGAGGTGATCGCGGAGCTGACCGGCACGGTCGACGCCACCACTTTCTTCGCCAAGAAGATCTCCGGCGTCTGGCAGCGTTACGACCTGCCGGGCGACCATCCGCTGACCGGTGCCAGCGCGCCCGACCTGGAATTCTCCGACGGCACCCGGCTCGCCGCCCAGCTGCTGGGCGGGCAGGCCCTGTTGCTCGATCTCGCCGACGACCCCGAGCTGCGCAGGCGCGCCACCGGGTACGGCGACCGGGTACGGGTGCACACGGCCGCCTGCGCCGAGCGGCCCGGCCTCACCGGCCTGCTGGTGCGCCCGGACGGCTGCACCGCCTGGGCGGCCGACGCCGGGGACCCGCCGGACGGGCTCGACGCCGCGCTGCGCCGGTGGTTCGGGACGCCCCACGACGCGGCGGTCTGACGAGGGGCGGGCGGTTTCCGGCCTGCCGCCCGCCCCTCCCCCGGCACCCGCGTACGCCCCGGTGGGCCCCGGACGACTCCCGAACTCGCCCCAGTGGCGCTAGTTTCGGAGCATGACCAACACCCCGCCAGACTTCCCGCGCGACGCATCCGCCGTCCGTGAGGCCACCGACCGGCTCCTGGTCTCGGCCGGCAAACTGGACGACGAGGCGATCGCCGAACCGTCCCTGCTCCCCGGCTGGTCCCGCGGCCATGTCCTCGCCCATCTCGCCCGCAACGCGGACGCCCTGGTCAACCTCCTCACGTGGGCGCGTACGGACGTCCCGACTCCCATGTACGCAAGCGGCGCGGCCCGCAACGCCGACATCGAGCGGGACGCCGACCGACCGCTGGCGGACCATCTCAAGGACCTGCGGGAGAGTTCCGCCCGCTTCGACGCGGCGGCCGAGGCGCTGCCGGCGGACCGCTGGGCGTACCAGGTCGAGATGCGCAACGGCGTCGTCGAGCGGGCCGACCGCCTGGCGCTGCGCCGGCTGGCCGAGATCGAGCTGCACCATATCGACCTGGGCGTCGGCTACACCCTCGACCGGCTGCTGCCCGCATTCGTCGACGCCGAGCTGGACTTCCTGGCCACGGTGAAGTTCGCCGGCCACCCGGATCTGCCCGCCCTGGAGCTGCGGACCCACGACGGCCGCCACTGGCGCACCGGGCGTACGGCCACCGGGTCGGACGCCGGGGCCGCGCCCCTGGTGGTGACCGGCGCCGCGGCGGACCTGGTCGGCTGGATGACGGGACGCGGCGACGAGGACGGACTCGGGAGTTCGGATTCTGCGCTGCCCGCCGTCCCGCCGCTCTAAAGTGGCTTCATGGGCTACAGCGGAGCAGTGAAGGTCGGCGGACCGGCCGACGTGCATGAGCTGACCGACGTGATGATCTCGAAGGTCGCGGTCGGTCAGACGAACAACAACGCCTATCTCCTGCGGTGCCGGGCCACCGACGAGCAGCTGCTGATCGATGCGGCGTCCGAGCCGCACACCCTGCTCGCGCTGATCGGCGACAGCGGCATTGCCTCCGTGGTCACCACGCACCAGCACGGTGACCACTGGGGCGCGCTGCGCGAGGTGGTCGATGCGACGGGCGCGCGGACGTACGCGGGGCGGTACGACGCCGAGGGCATTCCGGTCCCCACGGACGTCCCGGTCGAGGACGGCGACACGATCACCGTCGGACATGTCGAACTGACCGCGCGCCACCTGGTCGGCCACACTCCGGGCAGCATCGCCCTGGTCTACGACGACCCGCACGGCGCCCCGCATGTGTTCACGGGGGACTGTCTCTTCCCCGGCGGCGTGGGCAACACCTGGGGCAATGCCAAGAACTTCGCCAGCCTGATCGACGACGTCCAGGCCAAGCTCTTCGACCGGCTGCCCGACGAGACCTGGGTCTATCCGGGCCACGGCGACGACACCACGCTCGGCGCCGAGCGGCCGCATCTGGCGGAGTGGCGCGAGCGCGGCTGGTAGGCCGTCACGGTCGGGGGGGCCGGGACGGGTAGGGGGCCCCCCCCCCGCGCCCCCCGGCCCCGCAGACGGGGGGGTGGGGGA
>NZ_JBEZJZ010000198.1:0-8079 GCF_040651455.1 Streptomyces sp. NPDC048483 | reverse complement strand
CGTACACCGCGCCGACGCCCCCACAGCACCGGCGCGGTGTACGGGGCTGTCAGCCGCGGCCGCCCGGCGCGGCGGCGCGGCGCCGACGGGCGAGGCCGAGCGTTCCGGCACCGGCGCCGACCAGCAGGGCCGCGCCGCCGATGAGATACGGAGTGGCCGAACTGCCGCCGGTCTCGGCGAGGTTCTGGGTGCTGGGGCGGGAGCCGGGGTGGGTGTTCGCGTGGGTGCCGCCGGAGGTGGAGCCGCCGGAGGTGGAGCCGCCGGAGCCGCCGGAAGTGGAGCCGCCGGTCTGGCCGCCGCCCGACTGCCCGCCCGTGCTCTGGCCGCCGTTCGTGCCTCCCGTGGTACCGCCCGTTGAACCGCCCGGCTCGGGCGCCTTGCAGGTCGCCTCGGCGAGCGTGACCCGCCCCCGGACATCGGCGACATTCAGCTTCAACGGGTTGACCGCGACCTTCAGTTCCAGCGCGGTCGCCGCCGCGCTCCGGCCCGTCACGCTCCGCCGGGAAAGATCGAGCCGTACCTCGCCCACCCCCGGCACCCTGACGTCCGTCGTGCCGTCCGCGCGCAGCGTGACCTTCTTGCCCAGGACCAGGACGCTGCCCAGCACATTCGACTCGGCCCGCGGCCGCTTCCCCGCCTCGCACACCGCCCGCGACGTCACCTGCTGGACCTCGATCAGGGACAGCGGCCCCAGGCCGGGGGCATGCACCTTGGCGTGCACGAGACGGGCGTAGCCCTCGGCCCGGTGCCGGCCGGTGGTGGCCCGGGCGGTGGCAACGTCCGCGCGCAGCACACTGAACGGCTTGCCCTGGTTGATGCCGTCCAGATCGACGGTGAGCGCCGTCCTGTGGGCGGAGGCCGGTGCCTGCACCTCGTTGAGGGCGGCGTGCAGCGGCACTTCGAGCGCCTTGTTGAGCAGCTTGACGTTCAGGCCCGTACGGAGCACGACCGCGCCGGCCGTGCCGTGGTCACCGGTGGCGTACGCGGGCTCGGCGCCCATGAGGACGGCGGGACCGGCCGTGAGGGCGGCGGCGACGAAGGTCGCGGCGAGCCGTCGGGGCATGCCGAAGGAGCTGGTGGAGCTGGTGGACACGTGAGTGGAACCCCCACAAGAGAATTGGAGCCGTCGGCCGCGCCAATGGGGGACATCACGCGGGCCGACGACCTCGACCCGCACATCGTGTACGCACTGAGGGTGAACGGGCAGCCACGCGAGGCTAGTTCACCTAAATGGGTGGTTTCCGCCTCCCTATTCGATTCCTGCGGCTCAGTCGGCCACCCGTACCCCAGTCGTCCCACCGAGCGGGTGACTTGGGTTGACGAGCGAGGCCGAGGACCGGAAGGGCAGCCCGCCGACCCCGACGACGCGGGCCGGCGTCCGGCATACGGAATTCGTTGTCCCGTACATGAAGACCGGCGCTAGGGTGCCGCCGTGTCCACCGAGCAGACGAGCCCCCCGCACAGCGCCGCACCATCCGGCGACCTCCCCGCCTCCGACCGCGCGGCGCGCCGCGCGGTCACCCTCTTCCCCCTTCTGGTGATCGCCGCCGGGGCCGTCGGGCTGTTGTGGCCCGCACGGTTCGCCGGGTGGGCGCCCGGGGTGCCGTGGCTGCTCGGGGTCGTCATGTTCTCGATGGGGCTGACGCTGACCCCGCCGGACTTCACCGCCGTGGCCAAGCGGCCGTGGGCGGTGGGACTGGGACTGGTCGCGCATTACGTGATCATGCCGGGGCTGGGGTGGCTGATCGCGACCGTGCTCCACCTGCCGCCGCAGCTGGCGGCCGGGGTGATCCTGGTCGGCTGCGCGCCGAGCGGGACCGCGTCCAATGTGGTGACGTTCCTGGCGCGCGGCGATGTGGCGCTCTCGGTGTCGGTGGCGACGGTGTCCACGGTGCTCGCGCCGCTGATCACGCCGCCGCTGACGCTGCTGCTCGCCGGGCAGTTCCTGGACGTGGACGCCGGGGTGAT
This sequence comes from Streptomyces sp. NPDC048483, assembly GCF_040651455.1. Lineage (NCBI taxonomy): Bacteria > Bacillati > Actinomycetota > Actinomycetes > Kitasatosporales > Streptomycetaceae > Streptomyces > Streptomyces sp. NPDC048483. The sequence goes on along the minus strand of NZ_JBEZJZ010000198.1, from coordinate 6,111 downwards.
GGTGACCGACATCCTCAAGACGGTGCTGCTGCCGGTGGTCGGCGGAGTGGTCCTACGGGTCGTCGCGGGGCGTTTTGTCGACCGGGCGCTGCGGGTGCTGCCGTGGCTCTCCGCCGTGACCATCGCGGTGATTGTGCTGGTGGTGGTCTCCGGAAGCGCGGCGGCGATCAAGGACGCGGCGGCGCTGGTGCTGCTCGCCGTGGTGCTGCACAACGGGCTGGGCCTGGCCCTGGGCCACGCCTCCGGAAAGCTGGCCCGCCTGGGCGCGCCCGCCGCCCGTGCCATGGCCTTCGAGGTCGGCATGCAGAACTCCGGCCTGGCCGCCTCCCTCGCCACCGCGCACTTCAGCCCGGCGGCGGCGCTGCCCGCGGCCGTCTTCTCGGTGTGGCACAACGTGTCGGGTGCGGTGGTGGCCGCGTTCATGGCCCGCTCCGGGCGCCGCGGGCGGTAGTGGGGCGGGGCACCTAGGGGGTGGGCGAACACATCCCGTAGGGGTGGCGCGGCCCCCCTGCGGGGCCACAACCGGCGGGGCCGGGGCGGTATTCCCGTGGCGCACGGCGTGAGCGGTACGGCGTGAGCGGTACGACGTGAGCGGCATGACGGGTGCCACGACGTGAGCGGCACGACGTGCGCCACGGCACTCCCCGCCGCCGCGGGGCGGAGGGCAGGGGCAGGCCGGGACGGGACGGGCCGAGCCGGGGCGGGCCGAGCCGAGCCGAGCCGAGCCGGGCCGAACCGGGGCGGGCCGAACCAGGACGGGCCGGGACGGGACGGGCCGGGACGGGACGGGACGAACCAGGCCGAGCCGAGCCGGGACGGGCCGAGCCGGGACGGGCCGGACCGAGCCGAGCCGGGGCGGGGCGAGCCGGACCGGACTGGGCGGGACTGGCCGGGCAGGCGCCCGCGAGCCGGTCCGGCGGCCGCCGGCCGGCCCGGCGCCTCCTACCCGATGGCCCGCCCCCGCAGCACGACCAGCCGTGGTGCCGCCAGGACCCGTACGTCGGCGCGCGGGTCCGTTTCGTATACGACCAGGTCCGCCGGGGCGCCCTCGGTGAGGCCGGGGCGGCCGAGCCAGGTGCGGGCGGACCAGGTGGTGGCGGAGAGGGCCGCTTCGGCGGGGAGGCCCGCCTTCATCAGCTCGGCCACCTCGCCGGCGACCAGGCCGTGCGGAAGGGAGCCGCCGGCGTCGGTGCCGGCGTAGATGGGGACGCCGGCGTCGTAGGCGGCCCGTACGGTGTCGTAGCGGCGGGCGTGGAGGCGGCGCATGTGGTCGGCCCACTTGGGGAACTTCGCCGCGCCGCCGTCCGCGAGCTGCGGGAAGGTGGCGATGTTGACCAGGGTGGGGACGATGGCGACGCCGCGCTCGGCGAACAGCGGGATGGTGTCCTCGGTGAGGCCGGTGGCGTGCTCGATGCAGTCGATGCCGGCCTCGACGAGCGGGGCGAGGGTCTCCTCGGCGAAGCAGTGGGCGGTCACCCGGGCGCCGAGCCGGTGGGCCTCGGCGATGGCCGCCTCGACCGCGCCGCGGGGCCAGCAGGCCGACAGATCGCCGGTGGAGCGGTCGATCCAGTCGCCGACGAGCTTGACCCAGCCGTCGCCGCGCCGGGCCTCCCGCGCGACGTGGGCAACCAGGTCCCCGGGCTCGATCTCGTGAGCGTAGTTACGGATGTAGCGCCTGGTACGGGCGATGTGGCGGCCGGCGCGGATGATCCGGGGCAGGTCCTCGCGGTCGTCGATCCAGCGGGTGTCGGACGGTGACCCTGCGTCGCGGATCAGCAGGGTGCCGGCGTCGCGGTCGGTGAGGGCCTGTTTCTCGCTGGTCTCGGCGTCCACCGGGCCGTGCGCATCGAGCCCGACATGGCAGTGGGCGTCGACCAGGCCCGGCAGCACCCAGCCCTCGACGGTGGTGGCCTCCCGCACCCCACTGGGCCGTTCGAACGTCACCCGACCGCCGAGAACCCACAGCTCGTCGCGCACGTCGTCCGGGCCGACCAGGACCCTCCCCTTGAGGTGCAGCACCGCACCTTCACTCATGGACGTCATACAGGCACTTTAGGCGGCGGACCCCCACGGCCGGGCGGCCCTCGGCCACGGCGGCACCAGCAGCCCCGGCGCCGTATTCCGCCGGTGGTTTCCCGGAAACCCGGGCGACTACCCGGATTCCCTTCCCGCACGCCTTGCCGCAGACCTTCCGGTTGCGAATTCCCAATTCCTCAGAAGCGCAGCTTCCCGTATTCTTCTGCCCGCTTTTCCGCGCCTCAAACGCCAAGATTTTGCTAGCGCCAAGTATCAGAATTCGGACGGATCTCGTGGGAGTTACGGAGCTGTGACCGACTACACAGGGTGCCCGTTTCACCCCAAACTTCCGGGGCAAAACGGCACATTCCGCGATCGGATCGCGCGCTCGTACGCACCCGCGCGATAACACACAAGACCCGCCCTCGTAACCCCTGCCCGCGATGCATTTTCCTTTTTCCCTCGGTAAATTGAATTCCCATGACCGCCGCACAAGCAGACCATGCACGTGCCCACAGCGATATCAAAGAATTGCCGGAGGGCTTCAAGCTCGACACCCCACGTCTGGAGGACGGCGCCGCGATCTGGCGTATCGCCCGGGACTCCGGGACGCTGGACCTCAACTCCTCCTACAGCTACCTGCTGTGGTGTCGGGACTTCGCCGCCACCTCCGTCGTCGCACGCGACCCGGAGGGCGAGCCGGCCGCCTTCGTCACCGGCTACATCCGCCCCGAGCGCCCGGAGACCCTCGTCGTCTGGCAGGTCGCCGTCGACGCCGCGCACCGTGGCCAGGGGCTGGCGGCCGCACTCCTGGACGGGCTGACCACCCGCGCCGTACGTGAACTGGGCATTCGCCACGTCGAGACCACCATCACGCCGGACAACGCCGCCTCCATGCGGCTGTTCGCGTCCTTCGCCGAGCGCCATGGAACCGGCCTCCGGCGCGAGGTGCTCTTCGACGCCGGGCTCTTCCCCGAGCAGGGCCACGAGCCGGAGGTGCTGCACCTCATCGGCCCGTTCGACCCGCCACCGGGATCCCGGCGCTGACGACCTCCCGGACGGCCCCGGTCGCGCGCACCTCGTGCGCCGCGCCGGCCGCGCCCCGTACGGCAAGCGGGACCGGAACACACCAGGTGACACCCCCGTGACACCTCCGGACCCGCCTTGTCCCCCCACACTTCGATCTTCCTTCGCACTCATCTCCCTGGAGCATGCTGTGACCATCACCCAGCCCGACCTGAGCGTCTTCGAGACCGTGGAGTCGGAGGTCCGTAGCTACTGCCGCGGCTGGCCGACCGTGTTCGACCGTGCGCAGGGCAGCCGCATGACCGACGAGGACGGCCACACCTACCTCGACTTCTTCGCCGGTGCCGGCACTCTCAACTACGGCCACAACAACCCGGTCCTCAAACGCGCCCTGATCGACTACATCGAGCGGGACGGCGTCACCCACGGCCTGGACATGTCGACGACGGCGAAGCGGGCGTTCCTGGAGTCGTTCCAGAACATCATCCTGCGGCCGCGCGACCTGCCCTACAAGGTCATGTTCCCGGGCCCGACGGGCACCAACGCGGTCGAGGCCGCGCTGAAACTGGCCCGTAAGGTCAAGGGCCGCGAGTCGATCGTGTCCTTCACCAACGCCTTCCACGGCATGTCGCTGGGCTCGCTCGCCGTCACCGGCAACGCGTTCAAGCGGGCCGGCGCCGGTATTCCGCTGGTGCACGGCACCCCGATGCCGTTCGACAACTACCTCGACGGCCAGACCCCCGACTTCATCTGGTTCGAGCGCCTCCTGGAGGACTCCGGCTCGGGCCTCAACCAGCCCGCCGCCGTCATCGTCGAGACGGTGCAGGGCGAGGGCGGCATCAACGTCGCGCGGGTCGAGTGGCTGCGTCAGCTCGCCGAGGTGTGCAAGCGCTGGGACATGCTGCTCATCGTGGACGACATCCAGATGGGCTGCGGCCGTACCGGTGCCTTCTTCTCCTTCGAGGAGGCGGGCATCGTGCCGGACATCGTCACCGTCTCGAAGTCCATCAGCGGTTACGGCCTGCCGCTCGCGCTCACCCTGTTCAAGCCCGAGCTGGACATCTGGGAGCCGGGCGAGCACAACGGCACCTTCCGCGGCAACAACCCGGCCTTTGTCACCGCCGCCGCCACGCTCGACACGTACTGGGCCGACGGGCAGATGGAGAAGCAGACCCTCGCCCGCGGTGAGATCGTCGAGGAGCACCTGAAGGCCATCGTCGAGGAGCACCCGGAGACCTTCACCGAGTACCGCGGCCGCGGTCTGGTGTGGGGCCTGGAGTGCGTCGACAAGAGCCTCGCCAACAAGATCGCCAAGCGCTGCTTCGAGCTGAGTCTGCTGATCGAGACCTCAGGCCCCGAGAGCGAGGTCGTCAAGCTGCTTCCGGCGCTGACGACCACCCCCGAGGAGCTGGACGAGGGCCTTCGCACCCTCGCCCGCGCGGTCCGCGACTGCGCCTGACCGTGCTGGGGCCGGCCGGACCACCCGGCCGGCCCAGCGCTCCTTAACGTTTCAGAGAAAGGCACCGAGCACCGTGATCGTCCGATCCTTCAAGGACATCGAAGGCACCGACCGCCACGTCAAGGCGAAGTCCGGCACCTGGGAGAGCAAGCGCATCATCCTGGCCAAGGAGCGCGTCGGCTTCTCGCTGCACGAGACCACGCTGTACGCGGGAACCGAGACGTCGATGTGGTACGCAAACCACATCGAGGCCGTACTGTGCGTAGAGGGTGAGGCCGAACTCACCAACGACGAAACCGGCGAGAAGCACCTGATCACGCCGGGCACGATGTACCTGCTCGACGGCCACGAGAAGCACACGATGCGGATCAAGAAGGACTTCCGCTGCGTGTGTGTCTTCAACCCCCCGGTCACCGGCCGGGAGGACCACGACGAGAACGGCGTCTACCCGTTGCTCACCGAGCCCGAGGCCGAGCCCGAGACGGTCTGAACCGTATCGGCCGGCGTCATCGCCTGCCCCGTCCGGCAGCCGAGGAGGCACGCAACACCAGCACGTACCGAAAGCACGTACGAGAGGAGAGGAAGGCAACACCATGACCACCGCACCCGAGCGCATCGCCGACCTGTACCCGACCCGTGGGACCGCAGAGGTCATCACCCCGCGGAAGGACCCGGTGGTGTGGTCGCAGCCCGGAGTGGCCGGCCCCTTCGAGCCGTCCGAGCTGAGCGACTTCGAACGTGATGGCTTCTTCGCCATCGGGGAACTGCTCACCGCGGAGGAAGTCGCGGTGTACCGCGCCGAGCTGGACCGGCTCGTCCTCGACCCGGCGATGCGCGAGGACCCGCGCTCCATCGTCGAGCCGAAGACACAGACCGTCCGGTCCGTCTTCGAGGTGCACAAGATCAGCGAGGTGTTCGCCAAGCTGGTCTCCGATCCGCGCGTGGTGGGTCGCGCGCGGCAGATCCTGGGCTCGGACGTCTATGTCCACCAGTCGCGGATCAATGTGAAGCCCGGCTTCGGTGCGTCAGGCTTCTACTGGCACTCGGACTTCGAGACCTGGCATGCAGAGGACGGTCTGCCGAACATGCGCACCGTCTCGGTCTCGATCGCGCTGACCGAGAACTACGACACCAACGGCGGCCTGATGATCATGCCCGGCTCGCATCAGCACTTCGTGGGCTGTGAAGGTGCGACGCCGAAGGACAACTACAAGCGGTCGCTGCAGATGCAGGACGCGGGCATCCCGTCGGACGAGGTGCTCACGAAGTTGGCGGACCGGCACAGCATCCGCCTCTTCACCGGCAAGGCCGGCTCGGCAACGTGGTTCGACTGCAACGCCATGCACGGCTCGGGCGACAACATCACGCCGTACCCGCGCAGCAATGTCTTCATCGTGTTCAACAGCGTGGACAACGAAGCGGTGGAGCCCTTCGGGGCACCGGTCCGGCGTCCGGAGTACATCGGGGCGCGGGACTTCACCCCGGTGCGGTGAGACACCGGCGCAGCGGCCGGGAGACGGCCGGCCTGCAGCCGGTACGTCATACGGGTGGCGCGGCCGCCGCACAGCAGGGTCTGTGCGGCGGCCGCGCGGGTTTGGGGGGGGGGCCGC
>NZ_JBEZJZ010000197.1:0-8196 GCF_040651455.1 Streptomyces sp. NPDC048483 | reverse complement strand
CGGCAACATACGCGCAGGTCAGAGGCACATTCGCCGCCTTACTAATCACGCCCTCCGGAGCCGTGTGCGCAGGTTCGAATCCTGCCGGGGGCACTTCGCAGACATCAGCGTGATCCATCCACTGGTCTGCAGTGCCGTGATCAAAGAGCCGGACCCAGGACACTGGGTCCGGCTCTTTGCTGTTGCCCGGGACCGGCGGTGCGTGATCTCGAGGAGCCTGCCCTTTCCGTCGAGCGTGGTTCCGCTGCCGTCCTGGTGACGGGCTTCACCTCCGGGGCGTCGGTGCCACGGCGGAATGCAATGACCGGGCACCGCGGCATTTCGCGAGGTGCCCGGTCAGGGGGACGTATAGGGAAAGCGCCCGATTTCCCGGTCAGTTGCCGAGGTGGACGGGGAGCGACTCGATTCCGTAGACAATGGAAAGTTTGCGGAATTCGAGGTCCTCGGGCTTGATGGCCAGGCGCATGTGGGGGAAGCGGCGGACCAGGGCGGGGTAGGCGGCGCGGAGTTCCATGCGGGCCAGTTCCGCGCCGACGCAGCGGTGTATTCCGTAGCCGAAGGCGAGATGGGACGGAACGTTGCGGGAGGGGTCGAACTGTTCCATGTCCGGGCCGAGTTTGCCGTCCCGGTCGGCGCCGCTGAGGGAGCACAGCACCACGTCTCCGGAGGTGATCTGTACGCCGCCGATTTCGATGTCCTCGCGGGCGAAGCGGGGAAAGGCCACCTGGACGACGGTGAGGTAGCGGAGCAGTTCCTCGACATAGCGCTCTGCGGCATCGTCATCGTCCTTGAGGGCCGCGAAGTGTTCCGGGTCCTGGAGGAGGACCAGGGCGCCGAGGGCGAGCATGCTGGCGGTGGTTTCGAAGCCGCCGGTCAGGACGCCGTCGGCGAGGCCGGCCAGTTCTTCGTCGCTGACCGAGTCGCCGTGTTCCTTGACGATCATGCCGAGCAGGCCGTCGCCCGGATTCTCGCGCTGCTTCTTGACGATGTCGCGGAAGTAGGAAAGGGATTCGGATATGGCACCGAAGGAGGCATTGGCGCCGCTGAAGAGGTCGAAGCGGGCGGCGCTGAGGCGTTCGAAGTCGGCGCGGTCCTCGTAAGGGACGCCGAGGAGTTCGCAAATGACGAGGGAGGGAATGGGGAGGGCGAAGGAATGGACGACGTCGACCGGGTCGCCGTTCTTGCCGGCCGCTTCCATGGCGTCGAGGCGTTCTTCGACGATCTCGTGGATGCGGGGGGTGAGGCGGCCCAGGCGGCGCATGGTGAATTCGGGCGTCAGGAGCCGGCGGAGACGGGTGTGGACGGGCGGGTCGGCGAATCCCAGGCCGCCGGGGTTCTGTTCGACGCCGGCGCCGGCCTTGCCGACGAGGTTGGTGAAGTCGGAGCTGAAGGCGCTGGCCTTGCCGAGTACCGCCTTGACTTCGTCATAGCCGGTGACCAGCCAGACGTTGGCGGCTATCGGCACCGGGAGCCTGGTGATCGGTTCCTTCTCCCGGACGGCCCCCAAGTCGCCTACGGGGTCGAGCCCCTCGCGCCGCAACGGCATCAGGACGGCCTCGGGCAAGAAAGACATTCGCGACAGATCGAAGCCCTTCTTGCGCGTTCTCGCCAGATACATGCGGCCGGCCCAGGCGATGATCCGGGAACGGAGAGTCGTCATGACGCTAATACTGCCTTTCGTCGAGGGGGTCGGTCACCCGCGCTCCGCGGCCCATGGGGCCGAGACGGCACGGGACCTCCACTCGGCGTGGACGGATGAGACGTACGCCATAGCCCCTCGCTTGCGGTGGTCATGGTGCGGGTCCATGCCAACGACCGGTGTGTTCGGTCGGCCGCATCAGCGTGACGAGCTCGGCCTTGCGCTTTTCGGTGTGTTTGTTGCGTTCGGTCTGTTCGTTCAGTTCGGTCGGAACGAGTTTACAAACTGTCATCGGGCGCGTTGACGGAACGAACCAGGGATATCCCCGAGACCGTCCCGGAGATATCCCTGGGTCCGCTCCTGGGACTGCCCCTCACCCTCCCTCACTTCCCTGCGCGCCACCTTGCCGTCGTGGAAGGTGTAGAGGTGCTGGACGGTCCGCTCCGCCCAGCGGTCGTCGCCGTTCACGTCTTGGGCGCCGGGGCGTACTTGGGCCCGGATCCGGCCGTCCGGGTCACGGGTCATTCCCTCCAGCCGCACCAGAGGGTGGCCGACGGCGAATTGGGCCCTCCAGTAGGCCAGGACGGCGTCGATGCCGTGCAGCCGGGTGCCTTCCGCGACATTCGGCCACTCCACGTCCGGGTGGAAATGGGCGCGGGTGAAGGCCTCGACGTCCTGGGTGTCGAAAATCTCGTAGCAGCGGCGGAGGAGGTCTGCCTGGGCGGCGGGGATGCCGGGGGTCGTGGGTGGCGTCATGGTGGACAGCGAATCGCGTTTCGGGCGGCGCGGGCCGGGGTTCCGTCCGTGGCGAACGGCGAATTGCCTCCATCGGCCCTGCGGAGAAATTGCTTGGCGGACGGCTGCCGTGCGGGCACACACTGGTCCGATGGCTGCCATCGGCGTTGTCGGGTTGGTCCGTGGGCTGTATGTCGCCCGTTGGTGCGCGCGGCTGGGCGTCCGGGTCGTGGCGCTGTGCGATACGGACGAGGCGCGCATCACCGCCGCGGCCCGTGAGTTTCCGGGGGCGCGTACGACGAGTCGGTGGCGGCATCTGCTCGCGCCGGAGGCCGGGCTCGACGGCGTAGTGCTGGCGCATGACTTCGACCGGCATGCGGAGGCGGCCGTCGCGTTCCTCGATGCCGGGATCCATGTCCTGAGCGAGACGGCGGCCTGTACGACGGAGCGGGAGGGGCGGGCCCTGGTCGCGGCGGCCGAGCGGAGTGCCGCCTCGTATGCATTCGCGGAGAACTATGTGGCGCATGCGCATGTGCGCGCCATCGGGGAGCTGGTACGGGGCGGCGCCGTCGGTGCTCCGCAGCTGATCGAGTCCGACTACGTGCATGCCGCGTCCCCCGAGGACGTCGCGGCGCTCGTCGGCGACCCGGCGCACTGGCGCGGCCGGATCTCGCCCACCGAGTACTGCACCCACGCCCTCTCGCCCGTACTGGATGTCACGGGCACCTGGCCGGTGGAGGTGAGCGCCTTCCCGGTGACCACTCAGGAGACGCGGCCGGGGGCGGTGGTGCTGATGGTGCGGCTGTCGGACGGCGGACTGGCCCTCACCCGGCAGACATTTCTGCAGGGCGAGCCGGACAGTCACTGGCACTGGTTCTCGGTACGCGGCTCGCGGGGCCTGGCCGAGTCGGTGCGGGCGGCCGGTGAGCGCTCCTGGAACGTACGGGTGCGGCGGGACGCCTGGACGGCACCGAAGGAAAGGGCAGGCCAACAGGGCGCGTACGAGGAGGAGTTGGTGCCGCCGCCGCTGCGGATCGGGGGCACGCGGGGCGCGGAGCCGGTGGCGGTGCCGCGGCACGACGAGGGGACGGCGCTGATTGCGGAGGCGTTCCGGGCGTGCATGGAGGAGGACGGGGCGGTGCCGCGGGTGGGGGTGCGGGAGGCGGTCGCGGCGTCGCTGGTGGGGACGGCCGCGACGGTGTCGCTGCGGGAGCACGGGCGGGCGGTGGCGGTGGCGGACGTGCGGTCGTGGACGTAGATGTCCGGTCGCGGACGTGGCCGTTCGGTCATCGGCTTAGACGTACGGTCGTGACGTAGCCGTCCGGTCGTGGACGCAGGGGCCGTCGGCTCCGGGGTCCGCTCCCGAACACCGGGTGCGACATAACGGATATATGGCCCGCTGCTTGCTACGTTGCCTGGCATGACGGCAACGGCACCGGCAACCCCCGCGCGCGCCGCGGACACTCCCCCGCCCCTGCCGCTGCCGCCCAAGCGGCGGGGCATCGAACTGGGCCTGCTGGCGGGCGCGGTGTTCATCAGCGTCTGCGGGTATCTGGTCGTGGGGGCCGCCACCGCGCAGGCCGTCCCGGCGGGCGCCGCCAAGTACGGCGCCGGTCTCGGTGCGCTCGCGCTGCTCGCCCATCTCGCCGTACGCTTCCGCGCCCCGTACGCCGATCCGCTGCTGCTCCCCATCGCCGTACTGCTCAACGGCCTCGGCCTGGTGCTGATCTTCCGGCTCGACCGGGAGACGCCCGGCAACCATGCCGCGCCCGCCCAGCTGGTGTGGTCCGCGGTCGGCGTGGGGCTCTTCACCGGCGTGATGGTGCTGCTGCGCGACCACCGGATGCTGCAGCGGTTCGCCAATCCGTGCGCGGCGCTCGCGCTGCTTCTCATGGTGGCGCCGATCCTGTTCCCGGCCGTCAACGGCGCCAAGATCTGGATCCGGGTGGCGGGACTCTCGCTGCAGCCCGGCGAGTTCGCCAAGGTGCTGATCACGGTGTTCTTCGCGGCCTATCTCGCGGCGAACCGCACGGCGCTGGGTGCGGGCGGGCGCGCGATGTGGAGTCTGCGGCTGCCCACCGGCCGGGTGCTCGGGCCGGTGGTGACGATCTGGCTGGTGAGCGTGGGCGTACTGGTCCTGGAGCGGGATCTGGGGACCTCGTTGCTGTTCTTCGGGATTTTTGTGGTGCTGCTGTACGTGGCGACGGGGCGGCTCGGGTGGCTGGCGGTGGGGCTGCTGCTGGCGGGGGCGGGTGCGGCGGCGGTGGGGACGCTGGAGCCGCATGTGCACGGGCGGGTGGCGGACTGGCTGCATCCGTTCGCGGGGATCGCGGCGGGCGAGGGGCCGGGTCAGCTCGCCCAGTCGCTGTTCGCCTTCGCGGCGGGCGGGCTGCTGGGGACCGGGCTGGGGCAGGGCGATTCGCAGCTGATCGGGTTCGCCATGAAGTCCGACTTCGTACTGGCGACGTTCGGCGAGGAGCTGGGACTGGCCGGGCTCTGCGCGCTGTTCGTGCTCTACACGCTGCTGGTGGGATGCGGGTTCCGGGCCGCGCTCGGCATCCGCGACCCGTTCGGCGGGCTGCTGGCCGTGGGCCTTGCCGCACTGCCCGCCGTCCAGGTCTTCGTCATCGCGGGCGGGGTGATGGGGCTGATCCCGCTGACGGGGATGGCGATGCCGTTCCTGGCGCAGGGCGGGTCGTCGGTCGTGACGAACTGGATCATCGTGGCGCTGCTGGCGCGGATCAGCGACCGGGCCCGGGGGCCCGAGCGGGTGCGGGGGCGGCCGGCGGCGGACCGCCCCGAGGGCGGGGAGCCGAGGACCGGCCGGGAGCCGGAGCGCAGCCGGGAGCCGGAGCCGCGCCCGTGAACCGCTGTATCCGGCAGACCGCCGTCATCTGTGCTCTCCTCCTGGTCGCGCTGCTGGTCAACGCCGCCCGGGTGCAGCTGTGGGAGGCCGATGCGTACACCGCCAATCCGGCCAACCGCCGTGCCGCACTCGCCCGTTACGCGCAGCCGCGGGGCGCCGTGCTGGTCGCGGGCCGGCCCGTCACCGGCTCCCGGGACAGCGGCGGCCGGCTGCGCTACGAGCGGACGTACACCGACGGCCCCTTGTACGCACCGGTCACCGGCTACTCCTCGCAGCTGTACGGCACCTCCCTGCTCGAGCGCGCCGAGGACGGCATCCTGGCGGGCACCGACGGCCGGCTCGCCACGTTCCCCTGGTGGGACCGGCTCACCCGCGGCCACCGGCCGGGCGGCAGCGTCGCCACCAGCATCGATCCCGCGATGCAGCGCGCCGCGTTCGACGGGCTCGGCCGCAAGAAGGGTGCGGTGGCCGCGATCGAGCCGCGTACCGGGCGGATCCTGGCGCTGGCCAGTACGCCCTCGTACGACCCCGGCATGCTCTCGGGGAACGGGACTTCGGTCAGCGACAGCTGGCGGCGGCTGAACGGCGCGGCGCCGCGGCCGATGCTCAACCGGGCGATCCGGAAGGCCTATCCGCCCGGCTCCGCCTTCAAGGTCGTCACCGCGGCGGCGGCGCTGGAGAGCCGAGCGGTGACCGACATCGACGCGCCCACGGACGTCCCCGACCCGTACACCCTGCCCGGCACCGCGACCCGGCTGAGCAATGCGGCGAAGGGCTGCCGCAACGCGAGCCTCAAGGACGCCTTCCGGATCTCCTGCAACACGGTGTTCGCGCGGCTGGGTGCGCGGATCGGGCTGCACGCTATGGCGAAGGCCGCGGAGCGGTTCGGGTTCAACGACCGCCGGCTGCGCATCCCGTCCCCGGTGGCGCCGAGCACGTTCGCGGCACAGATGGATGCGTCGCAGGTCGCGCTGTCGGCGATCGGGCAGTTCGACACCACGGCCACCCCGCTCCAGATGGCGATGGTCGCGGCGGCGGTCGCCAACGGCGGGATCCTGGCGCCGCCGTATCTGGTCGACGGGGTGGCCAACGCCCGGGGGACCACCCTGGAGGCCGGGCCGCAGCGGTCCGCGCGCGCGGCGATGGGACCGGCCGTCGCCGCGCAGCTCCAGGAGATGATGGTCGACGTCGTGGAGCACGGGAGCGGGCGGCAGGCCGCCATCAAGGGCGCCACGGTCGGCGGAAAGACCGGCACCGCGCAGCACGGGGTGCGCAACGAAGGGGTGCCGTACGCCTGGTTCATCTCCTGGGCGCGGGCGAAGGACCGCAATGAGCCGTCGGTGGCGGTGGCCGTGGTGGTCGAGGAGGCCGCCGCGGACCGGTCGGACATCAGCGGCGGCAGCGTCGCGGCGCCGGTCGCGCGCGAGGTGATGGCGGCCGCGCTGCGGAACGACGGGCGCGCCGGTACCGGTGCCGGGTCACAATGACCGCATGGCTGATTCGACACCGTCCCCCCTGCTGTCGCTCGCCGAGGTCGAGGAGCTGGCCCGGCGCGCGCACGAGGGCCAGGCCGACAAGGCGGGCCGCCCGTACGCCGAGCATCTGGCGGCGGTCGCGGCCGGGGTACGGCAACGGGGTGGCAGCGACGAGCAGATCGCGGCGGCGTGGCTGCACGATGCCGTCGAGGACGCGGCGCTGAGCCGGGAGTGGCTGGCGGGCGCGGCGCTGAGCGAGGCGACCAAGGCGATGGTCCTGGCCGTCACCAAGCGGGCGGGTGAACCGGTCGAGGAGTACACCGCCCGCATCCTGGCCACGCCCGGCGCGCTGCTGGTCAAGGAGTCCGACCTCGCCCACAACGCGGACCCGGTCCGGCTGGCCGTGCTGGACGGGCCGACGCGGGAGCGGCTGACGGCCAAGTACGCAAGGGTGCGGGCCCTGTTGGGGCTGGAGTAGCGCGCCGGCGGGTCCACGCACCGGACGCCGCCGCAGAAAGGTGTCCTGCACAGCTACTCTGCGGCGATGAGCCCTGTGATGCCCCCTGAGACGAGTGCCCCGCAGCCTTCGGACCCGCGCGGCGCCCGGGTGATCGCGGCGCTGGACGGCGTCGGTGTCCGCCGCTACACCACCGACCAGGTCATCCTCGACGCCGTCGACTGGACCGTACGCTCCGGTGAGCACTGGGCGCTGCTCGGCGCGAACGGCGCGGGCAAGACGACCGTCCTGCGGCTCGTCGGCGCGCTGATGTTCCCCACCGTCGGGACCGTCGAGGTGCTGGGGCACCGGCTCGGCTCGGTGGACGTACGCGAGCTGCGCGCCGTCATCGGCCTGGTCTCCAGCGCGCAGAAGGTGCCGCAGGACGCGACGGGCCATACGGTCGTACTGACCGGCGCCGGCGGTACCGTGCAGCCGCTGTGGCGCACCTATGACGCGGCCACGCGCGAGCGCGCCCATGAACTGCTCGCCGAACTGGACTGCAAGGAGCTGGCGGACCGCCCGTACGGGGTGTGCTCGGGCGGTCAGCGGGCCCGGATCCTGATCGCCCGCGCGCTGATGTCCGACCCGTCACTACTGCTGCTGGACGAGCCGTTCAACGCGCTCGACCTGCCGTCCCGCGAGGACCTGATCGATGCGCTGCACCAACTGGCCCTGGAACGGCCGGAGTTGGCGACCGTGACCGTCACCCACCACCTGGAGGAGCTCTCCCCGGCCATCGGCCACGCCCTGCTGCTGCGCGACGGGCGGGTGCAGGCGCGCGGCCCGGTGGCCGAGGTGCTGACCGGGGAACGGATGACGGCATGCTTCGGCCGGCCGATCGAGGTGTCCCGGCACGAGGGGCGCTGGCTGGCCCGGTCGGGAAGGCGCTAGAAGGTTGATGAAGATGTTGGGTTCTGGCTTCGCCGCGTGAGCGGCGGGGCCAGACTCGTTGTTGTGGTTCAAGGGGAGTGGGTCGGGGAGA
>NZ_JBEZJZ010000196.1:0-8228 GCF_040651455.1 Streptomyces sp. NPDC048483 | reverse complement strand
CTACACCCTGTGCGTCCTGACGGGCCGCCGTACCACCCGCGAGGCGATCATCGCGGCGGAGAGCTATCTCGCGAGGAGATGAGCATGCGCGACGCACCGACGACGCCCGCGCCGACCCACCTCGACCCCGCCGAACTGCGCACCCTGGACACCCACTGGCGGGCCGCCAACTACCTGTCCGTCGGCCAGATCTACCTGATGGCCAACCCCCTCCTGACCGAGCCGCTGCGCCCCGAGCACATCAAGCCGCGACTGCTCGGCCACTGGGGCACCTCGCCGGGCCTGAACCTGGTGCACACCCACCTCAACCGCGTCATCAAGGCCCGCGGTCTGGAGGCGCTGTGCGTATGGGGTCCGGGCCACGGAGGCCCCGCCGTACTGGCCAACTCCTGGCTGGACGGCACCTACAGCGAGACGTATCCGGAGGTGAGCCGGGACCGGACGGGCATGGAGCGGCTGTTCCGGCAGTTCTCGTTCCCCGGCGGTGTCCCCAGCCACGTCGCGCCACAGACGCCCGGCTCCCTCCATGAGGGCGGCGAGCTCGGCTACTCCCTCACCCATGCCTACGGGGCGGCGTTCGACAACCCGGGGCTGCTGGTCGCCTGTGTGATCGGGGACGGCGAGGCGGAGACCGGGCCGCTCGCCGCCTCCTGGCACGCCACCAAGTTCCTCAACCCGGTCCACGACGGCGCCGTCCTGCCGATCCTGCACCTCAACGGCTACAAGATCGCCAACCCGGCCGTGCTCGCCCGGATCCCGCACGACGAGCTGGATGCCCTGCTGCGTGGCTACGGCCACGACCCGCTGTACGTCGTCGGCAACGACCCCGCCACCGTGCACGACGCGCTGGCCGCCGCCATGGACCGGGCGCTGGACCGGATCGGCGACATCCAGCGCCGCGCCCGCTCCGGAGGCGAGACGGAGCGGCCGCACTGGCCGGTGATCGTGCTGCGGACGCCCAAGGGCTGGACCGGGCCCCGCGAGGTCGACGGACAGCCCGTCGAGGGCACCTGGCGCTCCCACCAGGTCCCGCTGTCCGGCGTACGCGATCACGCCGACCACCGCCACCAGCTGGAGGCCTGGCTGCGTTCGTACCGCCCGGAGGAGCTCTTCGACGTGTCGGGCGCGCCCCGGCCGGACGTCCTGGCCTGTGTGCCGGAGGGCTCCCGACGGCTGGGCGCCTCCCCGCACGCCAACGGCGGGCTCCTGCTGCACGACCTCCCGATCCCGCCCCTGGAGCGGCACGCGGTGGACGTCGACAGGCCCGGCACCGTGCTGCACGAGCCGACCCGGGTGCTCGGCGGCATGCTGCGGGCCGTCATGGCGGCCACCGCCAAGCGCCGTAACTTCCGCGTCGTCGGCCCCGACGAGACCGCCTCCAACCGTCTGGAGGCGCTCTACGAGGCCACCGGCAAGGACTGGCAGGCCGAAACGCTCGGCACCGACGAGCATCTGGCGCGCGACGGCCGGGTCATGGAGGTGCTCTCCGAGCATCTGTGCCAGGGCTGGCTGGAGGGCTATCTCCTCACCGGGCGGCACGGCCTCTTCTCCTGTTACGAGGCGTTCGCCCATATCGTCGACTCGATGGTCAACCAGCACATCAAATGGCTGCGCACCGCCCGCCGGCTCCCCTGGCGCCGCCCCATCGCCTCCCTCAACTACCTGCTCACCTCGCACGTCTGGCGCCAGGACCACAACGGCTCCTCCCACCAGGACCCCGGCTTCGTCGACCACATCCTCAACAAGAGTCCCGAGGTCGTCCGGGTCTATCTGCCGCCGGACGCCAACACCCTGCTCTCGGTGACCGATCATGCGCTGCGCAGCCGCGATTACGTCAACGTCATCGTGGCCGGCAAGCAGCCGAGCTTCGACTGGCTCACCCTCGACGAGGCCCGCGCCCACTGCGCCCGCGGCGCCGGCGCATGGGCCTGGGCGGGCACCGAGGACGGCAGCCGCGACCCGGACGTCGTCCTGGCCTGCGCCGGAGACGTCCCCACCCAGGAGACCCTCGCCGCCGCCTGCCTGCTGCGCCGCCATCTGCCGGAGCTGACCGTACGGGTCGTCAACGTCGTGGACATGGCCCGGCTGCTGCCCCCGGGCGAACACCCCCACGGGATGCCGGACTTCGAGTACGACGCGCTCTTCACCCCCGACAAGCCGGTGATCTTCGCCTATCACGGCTACCCGTGGCTGATCCACCGCCTCAGCTACCGCCGCACCGGCCACCGCAATCTGCACGTCCGCGGCTACAAGGAGGAGGGCACCACCACCACGCCCTTCGACATGGTCGTCCGCAACGATCTCGACCGCTACCGCCTGGTGATGGACGTCGTGGACCGCGTTCCCGGCCTCGGCGTCCGCGCCGTCGCCCTGCGCCAGGCCATGGCGGATGTCCGCAACCGCCATCACGCGTGGATCCGTGACCACGGGACGGACCTTCCGGAGGTGGCGGAGTGGACGTGGAGTGGGTGAGGGTGGGCCGGGTGCGGGGTGGGCTGGACGTCCCACGTCCCACGTCCCACGTCCCACGTCCCGTCGGAGTAACCCGCGGCGCGGTGACCCGGTGGCCACCCGCCCGCATGTGAGCCTGGGGCCGCGGTAGCCGGTCGGCTCCTCGCCGCCTGCGCGGCCGGCCGCCGGTGAACGGCTGGACGGCGGCACCGCCCCCGTGATCTCCGACATCGCCCCCGGCTCCCGCCCCGTGGTCGATCCCGTCGTCCGGGGCGGGCCGGCGGCTCCCCCGGTACGCCGCGGAGGTGATGGGATGTCTGACGTCCGCGGGTACGGCGGCGCCGGCCCTCGGCGCACCGGCCGTCACGCCCTCGTCCACCGCGCGGCCCGCATCCTCCTGGATCGCTTCGGCAGCGTCGACGAACAACAAACTGGAGCCGGAGACCCGCGGCGGCCGACTGTCCCGCGTCCCCGACACCATGCGCACCGTGCCCGCCGTCCTGCTCGCCGGGGCGCTGTCGGTGGGACTCGTCCCCAGCCTGCGTCCGGCCGCCGACGCCCACACCGCCGCCCCAGTCGCGTGGTTCCCGGCGGGGGTCACGATGCTGGCGGCGTTGGTCGTGTGAGGTGCGGGGGGGGCGGGACGTAGGACGTCCCCTGATGACGGTGTCCCCTGTGTGCAGGCGGCCCGCCGCGGCCCGTCAGCCCGCCGCGGCCTCCCGCACCTCCTCGGCGAGCTGCTGGTCCAGCGCCGCACGCACCAGCGCCGAGGCGAACGCGGCCGCCTCGTTCTCCGTGACCAGTCGCGCCAGCTTCGTACGGTCCCCCGGCAGCCCGAGCCGCTCCGCCCCCTGCACGGCCTTCGGATCCAGGAACGGGGCGAACTCCGTCCAGACTCCCTGCACCTCCCGCAGAAAGATGGCGGACCCCGTCGGCCCGACACCCGGCAGCTCCTGAAGCGCCCGGCGCAGCTCACCGGCCTCGCCATCGGCCGCCTGCCGCATCCGCCGCAGATCGCCGCCGTACTTGTCCAGCAGCAGCGCGGCCCCCTCGCCGAGCCGGGTGGCGGTGCTCTCGTCGTAGCGCCGGTAGCCGCCCTCGCCGAGCGCGTCGACGCGCTGCTGCCAGGTGGCGTCGAGCATCCGGCGCGGCGTGCTCATCCCCGCGTCGAACAGGGTCCTCGCCGACGCGACCGCCACCGACGCACGAATCCGCGTACTGAGCAGATCGGCCAGCACCAGGACCTGGTAGAGCGGCTGCGGAGTGTTCCGCACCCTGATGCCGCACTGTTCCGCGTAGGTCTCGCCGTGCCGGTCCAGCAGGGCCCGGACGAGGGCCCGGTGTCCGCTGTCCGCGCTCATGACCGGCCGCCGGCAGACGTATGCGCTCCGGCGGGGTCATTGCCGAAGCCCTCCACGGCGCCTTCGCTCACGTCCCTGCATACAGTGGCGGCCACGCGACATCCTCCGTCGATCGACTGTGCCGGTACGGGTGTGCCGGTATAGGTGTGCCGGCAGGTGTGAGGTGAAACAGATACCGCTCCTCGCGGAAGCCACGCTTGTCCCGCAATGGGGAGGGCGAAGACGCCAGGACGGCGGTCACCGTCATCGTCGCGCTCGCCGCCAATATGGTGATTGCGCTGGCCAAGGTGGTCGGCGGTCTTTACGCGGGGTCGCCTGGCCTCCTTCAGAAGCCGCGCACTCGGTGGCCGACAGCCTCAACGAACTCTTTCTGCTCGCCTCACTCAAGCGCAGCAAACGCGCCCCCGACGCACCCGGTCGACGCTGGTGGCGGCCCGTATCGATCTGGTCGGCGGGCTCGACAGCGAGGAGGTCGAAGGGGTCCTGGTACGGGTGAAGTCCGCCATGAGGGAGCGGTCAGAGCGGACAGCGACGGGGCGGAGGGCGGCAAGGCCGAAGACGGCAGGGCGGAGGGTGCGGGCTGAGCCTCAGGCCGTGCGGCCGGTACGGGTACGGGTCAGCGCAGCGCATCCAGCCGCTTACGGGCAGCCCGCAGCGAACGCCCACGCCCCGGTACCCGGGACCACGGCCGGGACCGCAGCTGTTCCACGACACTCGCCACGTCCTTCAACGACCAGCTCTGCGCGGTGAGTTCCCGATCCTCCAGTTGCCGCCAACTGATCGGTGTCGCCACCGGCGCCCCCGGTTTCGCCCGGATCGACCAGGGGGCGACGGCCGTCTGCGCATAAGCGTTGCGCTGCACATCGAGGTAGAGCCGGTCCCCGCGGGCCTGCTTGCGTACGGCGGTGGTCAGGTGGTCCGGGTGGCGCGCCGCGAGCACCTCCGCCGCCTGCTGCGCGAAGTCCCGGACCGTGGCGAAATCGCTGTTGCGGTCGAGCGGCACGGTCACATGCAGCCCCCTCGAGCCGGTGGTCATCAGGACGGCCGGCAGCTCCAGTTCGTCGAGCAGCTCCCGCAGCCACCGGGCCGCCTCCCGTACCCGCTCGAAGTCGTCGCCGGGAGGGTCGAGATCGAACACCAGCCGGTCCGGCGTATCGGGCCGGTCGGCGCGCGACAGCCAGCGGTGCAGGGTCAGACATGCCTGGTCGGCGAGGAAGAGCAGGGTCGCCTTGTCGTCGCAGACGGTGTGCGTGACCGTGCCGCCCTCCTTGGCGACCTCCGCGCGCCGGACCCAGTCGGGGTAATGACCGGGGGTGTCCTTCTGCATGAACTGCGGCCCGCCCAGCCCCTCCGGAAGCCGCTCCAGCATCAGCGGCCGCCCGCGCAACTGCGGCACCATCGCCGCGGCCACCCGCCGGTAGTGGTCGACCACATCGGCCTTGGTGAACCCGTCGTCAGAAAACAGCACCTTGTCCGGCCGGTGAAGGCGCACGGTCCGCCGTCCCGCGCGCACGCTGTCCGTATCACTCATGGGGGCGGGTGTACCCGATCGGCACGGCCGCAGTCTCGTGCCTACGGGTGGCGGCGGCCCCGTGTCGCGGTGCCGCCCGCTCCGTCGCGACCGCGCCCCTCCCCTTTGGCCGCGCCCCTCCCCTCCGCGGGCCACGGCCCTCTTCCGGTTCAGGTTTCCGGCAGGGCGAGCCAGCTGTACGGCAGGCGGAGGACGTCGGCAACCCGTGCGGCAACGACCGGCGCATGCGGCGGAACCCCCTGGTCGGCAAGGCCGCAGGTCAGGTGGACGTGGAGGGACTGCAGCGTGGCGAAGGTGTTGAAGGCCCAGGGTGGGACGGGGCCGGGGCCTCCTCCGTCGAGGGCGTCCGTCACCACGGTCAGCCAGCCGGTGGCCTGCTCGGCCGTCAAGCCGGGGGCGAGCAGGATGAGGCTGAACGCGCGGGCAAGACGCGCATCCTCCAGCTGCGCGTAGCGGTAGTCGGCGTGCACGGCCGTCATCCGGTGGGCGCACAGTTCCAGCAGTTCGGTGCGGCGGGCGGGCAGCGCCCGTGCGAACGCGGCAGCCGCGTCGGCGCCGTGGGCAACCGCGTGCAGCCAGCCCAGGGAGTCGTCCCAGCCGCGGGTGTCGCGCTCGGACGGGTACCAGGAAGAGAAACCGGCGTACCAGCGCTCCGCGGCCGCCTCCGGCACGACGCCGGGGACGGTCTGTCCGCGCGTCAGAATGCACCGGAGGAGGAGCGGCGCGAAGCTGCGGGCCTGGATCTCCGGGTGGGTGAATCGGTCCGCGGCGGTGTCACCGAGGTCTTCCAGCACCTCATCGAGGTGCCCGTCCTGGATCCAGCGCGCGGCGGCGGTGTAGGCGTACGCGTCACGGACCTCGGGGTCGGGAGACACCAGCATGGCCGAGAGCTCGTCGCCGAGCCGGGAAGCCGATATGGCGTGGGGCAGGGAAAGCCATCGGCGGCGATCGACGGCCAATGGACACCATCAGTAGTCACCGCGTCAGCCTTCCACGTGCCAGGGAGCCCGGCACAGAGATCCCCACAAGTACGGCATCCAGGAGCCCACGGCTCGTCGCCCACCGGCCACCGCCTGAGATGTACACCCCGGCAACCCCGCCTAGCATGGCCTTCAGCGCCGACACCACAATCCGCCGGCACGCCTGGCACGCCGGCAGGCACCGATGAAGGCGGCCCTCATGCGCCCCACGGCGAAGTTCTCCATCAGCTTCGGCCTGGTCACCATCCCGGTGGCCGCCTACTCCGCCACGGACACGACCGCGTCGGTCAGCTTCGTACGGATCCACACGGCGGACGGCGGGCGGGTGCGTAATCAGCCGGTGTGTTCCCTCGAGGGTGTCGAGGTCACACAGGACGAGATCGGCAGGGGCTACCAGGCCGACGGGGACACGGTCGTTCCGCTGAGCGACGAGGATCTCGAGGCGCTGCCGCTGCCGACCGCGAAGACGCTGACGATCCTGGCCTTCGTCGACGGCGGGGACATCGACCCCCTCCAGATGGGCAAGGGCTACTACCTGAGCGCCGACGGCACGGCCGCGGCCAAGCCCTATGTCCTGCTGCGGGACGCCATGGAGCGCCACCAGCGCGTCGGACTCGGCAAGGTCGCGCTGCACGGGCGGGAGACGCTGGCCATGATCCGGCCGGTCGAGGATGCACTGGTAATGCAGGTCCTGCTGTGGCCGGACCAGATCCGTCCGATGGAGGGGGTGCTGCCGGAGGGCGAGGTGGATCTCGGCACCAAGGAGGTGGCTGCCGCCGAGAGCCTGATGGACTCCTACGGCGAGCTGGCGGAGGACGATGTACACGATCATTACCGCGAGGCGCTCGAGGAGATCGTGACGGCGAAGCTGGCGCACCGCGAGCCGGATTTCGAGGCCGCCGAGGAGAAGCCCGCGGCCCAGGTGATGGACCTGATGGCGGCCCTGCAGGACAGCGTTCGCGCCGCGAAGAAGTCACGCGGAGAGGAGGGCGAGGAGGACGAGGGTGCCCCCGGGACCGCCACCGTCACCTCGCTGACCGGGCGTCCGCCGAAGAAGACCGCCGCGAGGAAGAGCGCGACGAAGAGCACGACGAAGACCGCCGCGAAGAAGACGGCCGCCAAGCGGACGGCTGTCCGGTCGACGGACGCCAAGAAGTCCACCGACGCGAAGAAGTCCACCGGCTCCACGGCCAAGGCAAGCGGCGCCAAGAAGTCCGCCGGCACCAGCAGCAAATCCACGACCGGCAGGACGACCGCGGCCAAGAAGACGGCTAGCAAGCCGCGCCGCCGCGCCGGCTGACACGTCTCCCCTCGCCACCCGCTTCGCGCCGCGGCCCGGCTTCGGACCGCGAGTCGGCCGGGTGCATCGTCCGCCGCCGGCCGGCCCGCTTCGCCCGCGCGCCGTCAGCCGAGGGGACCCGACCGGGTCGGGCTGGGCATCAGGCCCCACTGGATCCCGCTGAGCTCGGAGACGGGGTTCAGCACACCCCGCGCGATGGGCAGGACCTCCTCCGCAAGGCTCGACCGGTCGTCCGGCCGGGGGGTATCGGCCTGCGCGGGGGCCGCCAGGGCACCGAGGACTCCGGCCGCCAGAACGATCGCGCTGGACACATGGCTACGACGCACTGCACTCTCCAAACTGAGGTGTGAGCAAGGTTGGCGGACTCCGCCCGCAGGCCGGGCCCGCGGTGCTAACCGGCCCGACCGTCGTTCAGTCACCAAGATCCACGCCTATGGCCTGGTAGGACGAGGCCGGTCGGGTGGCTTCGCCGGTTCCCGGGTCAGGGCCTCAGGACGTCAGGACCTCACACAGCGACGCCGCCGTGCCCACCACCCGCGGCGACCAGGCGTGTGCCACCTTGCAGGATCAGAGGCAGTCAGCCGGCATGAGCTCGGTGTTCTGAT
>NZ_JBEZJZ010000195.1:0-8334 GCF_040651455.1 Streptomyces sp. NPDC048483 | reverse complement strand
GGTGTGTGGTGTGCTCGGGGCCCTGCCGATGACCGCGGTCATCGTCCGCAGCGCCGCCAACGTCCAGGGAGGCGCGAAGACCTCGCTCTCCCGCATCCTGCACGGCCTGTGGCTGCTGCTGTTCACGGTGCTGCTGCCGGCGGCGATCGGGATCATCCCGCTCGCGGCCCTGGCGGGTGTGCTGGTGCACTCGGGTTGCAAGCTGGTTCCCGTGAAGGACATCGGCCCGCTGTGGCGGGAACACCGGGGCGAGGCCGTCATCCTCGCGGTCACGGCGATCGCCATCGTGACGACCAGCATGTTCGAGGGTGTGCTGCTGGGCCTGGGGCTGGCCGTGGCGAAGTCGGCGTGGGAGACCTCGCACGTCCACGTCGACATCCGCGAACTCACCGGCGGCAGGATGGTGGTGACCTGCACGGGCAACGCCACCTTCCTGCGGCTGCCGCGCATCCTGGAGACGCTGGAGGCGCTGCCGAAGGACCGGCCCATCGAGCTCGACCTGTCCTCCGTCCGGCACCTGGACCACGCGTGCCGCTCCGCCCTGGAGAACTGGGCCGCCCGGCACAACATCGCCGGGACCGAGCCGGTGCGGATGACAAAGCCGGCCGGGGAGCGCGATGACGCCGCCTCACCGGTGCAGGTGGCCGGCTGAACGGTGACGGCACCGCCGCGTGCCGGGGCTTCCCGAAGGCTCCTCGCCTCGGGAAGCCCCGGCACGCCTGTGCGTACGGTGGGTAAGTGGTTCGCCACCGAGGTCGATTGACGTCACATCAGCTGACGATTCGTGACACTGCATCACCGGGGCCATCCCGATCCGCCGTCATCGGTCGCCGCGGCGGAGAGGCGTCGGAGGTTGCATGCGCGCCGACCGCCACATGGCAGGTGGCTCATTCGCCCACCGCGCGGCAGTACTGGCTGGCCACCCTCCACGGCTGATGCGTCCGGAGCTGCCGCCGCTGCGTCGTCCCATGCGGGTCAGTGGGATGCACTGCATCCATTTGCCTAATGTCTTTAGGCAAATGTACATTGCCGTTAGTCTTACGGAGGGAAGGTTATGGCTGCGCGTGTAGGGCTGACCACGGAACGCCTGGTCCGGGCGGGGGCGGAACTGGCCGACGAGGTCGGCTTTGACCAGGCGACCGTTTCGGCGCTGGCCAGGCGATTCGATGTCAAGGTCGCGAGTCTGTACTCGCATGTGAAGAACTCGCAGGACCTCAAGACCAAGATCGCTCTGCTGGCCCTGGAAGAACTCGCGGACAGGGGAGCCACCGCCCTGGCCGGGCGCGCGGGCAAGGACGCGCTGACCGCCTTCGCAAACGTCTACCGCGACTACGCCCGGGAACACCCCGGCCGTTACGCAGCGGCCCAGTTCCCGCTGACCCCGGAGGCGGCGGCCGCGAGCGCCGGAAGCAAGCATGCGCAGATGATGCGGGCGATCCTGCGCGGTTACGACCTGACCGAGCCGGACCAGACGCACACGGTCCGGCTGCTGGGCAGCGTCTTCCACGGCTACGTCAGCCTGGAACTGGCCGGGGGGTTCAGCCACAGCGCCCCCGGCTCACAGGAGACCTGGTCATGGATCCTGGACCGCCTCGACGCCCTGCTGCGGGGCCGGCTCGCTCCCTGACCCCGCCGCCCAGGCCGCTTTAGCACATCTGCACCGCCCCCGCATCCCCGCATCGGCACGATGCCAACTTCATCATCGACAGGGTGAGGCAATGGACAGCAAGCACGACTGGATCACCACGGAGATCACCGCGGACCTCCTGCGCGGCGCCCTCGATCTGGAGCGCACCGCGCACGGGGTGCTGCCACACCGACTGCCCGCCCGGGCCCGCGCCCAATGTGCCGACGGACAGCTCGCCATGGCGGAGTCCCAGCCCTCCGGCGTCCGGCTGGTCTTCCGCACCCGGGCCACCGCCGTGGAACTGGACGCGCTGCCCACCAAGCGGGTCTACGTGGGTGCCCCGCCCCGCCCGGACGGCGTGTACGACCTCCTCGTCGACGGCCGCCTTGCCGGCCGGGCGAGCATGCCCGGCGGCAACACCCTGACCATCGACATGGCCGCCGGAACCGCCGAACGCCGGCCCGGCCCGACCGGCACCGTCCGGTTCGGCGACCTGCCCGACGGCATCAAGAACGTCGAGATCTGGCTGCCGCACAACGAGACCACCGAACTCGCCGCCCTGCGCACCGATGCCCCCGTCGAGCCCATACCGGACCACGGCCGCAAAGTCTGGCTGCACCACGGCAGTTCGATCAGCCATGGCTCCGACGCCGCAAGCCCCACCACCACCTGGCCCGCACTCGCCGCCTCGCTCGGCGGCGTGGAGCTGATCAACCTGGGCATGAGCGGCAGCGCCCTGCTCGACCCCTTCACCGCCCGCGCCCTGCGGGACACCCCCGCGGACCTGATCAGCCTCAAGATCGGCATCAACCTGGTCAACGCCGACCTGATGCGGCTGCGCGCCTTCACCCCGGCCGTGCACGGCTTCCTCGACACGGTCCGCGACGGTCACCCCACCACACCGCTACTGGTCGTCTCGCCCCTCCTGTGCCCCCTCCACGAGGACACTCCGGGACCCTGCGCCCCGGACTTCAGCAACCTCAGCGCCGGAAAGCTTCAGTTCACGGCCATGGGCGACCCCTCGGAGACCGCGAGCGGGAAGCTGACGCTCCGCGTCATCCGGGACGAACTCGCGCGCATCGTGCAGCAGCGCGCGGCCGACGACCCGAACCTGCACTACCTCGACGGCCGCGCTCTCTATGGTGAGTCCGACTTCACCGAGCTGCCACTGCCCGACCAGCTGCACCCGGACGCCGCGGCACACCGCCGCATCGGCGAACGGTTCGCCCGGCTGGCCTTCACGCCCGAGGGCCCGTTCACGGACCGCACCGCCTGACCAGGGAAACGGGGACACCGACGGGGTCTCCTGCTGTTCAGCGCGGTGACGCCACGGCGACGGCCGCCGCGTAACCGACCGGCAACAGGGGGTCATCGAGGTCCCGGATGTGCCAGCCGGGGATCTCGGCGGGCCGGGTGCCGGTGCCCAGGTAGTGGTCCGACAGGCCCTCGGCGATGCCGGTGCCGATCCCCTTGAGGTGAGCTTCCTTGCGTGTCCAGCACCGCGCGAAGGCCTCCGGGCGCCGGTCGTTGGGCAGTGCGGCCAGTTCCGCCCGCTCGCGGGGGTGGAGCCGGCTGCCCACCTCGGCCGCCGCCACGGGCGTCGGATACTCCTCGACGTCCACGCCGACCGGGGCCTGCGCGTAGGCGAGGACCACCACGTCGCCCGCGTGACTCAGCGAGAAGTGCAGCGTGTGGCCGGGCAGTGACGGGCGTCCGTGCGGCCCTCCGCACGAGGGGCAGGGAGCACGTACGAAGGAGATCTCCGCCGGCGGCGTACCCAGCCGGGCGGACAACTCCCGCCGCAGCGCGGTGTGTGCGACCTGATAGCGGTCGCGGTCATCCTGTCGCCTGAAGGCGTCCGCGCGGGCGCGTTCGGCAGGAGAGAGGACATCGCGCAACGTTTCGGCCTCACGTGCATGGGCCTTGACGTTGAGCGTGAAGATGCTCGCGGCACTCCTCGTCTCCACGGGCCCAGGTTACTCCGCACCCGCCTCACACGGCATCGCGCACGGCACCGAGCACGACCTCATGCGGCGGGTTTTTCCTTCCCCGGAGACGGCGTCGCCGCGGCTCCTGAGGCCCGAGTCGAAGGGTCAATGACCCATGTTTCAAAGGGGTAACCGTTATGCGAAAAGTTCTCCAAATGTCGCTTCTGTCACCTCACGCTAGCATCGAACAAAGGTCGTGAAGTTCGACCGTCTCTCGTATCGAGCGCGGACGACCACGGACCCGGGAGCTGGTCTCCCGCCGGCCGACTCGCCGCCCGTGCTGACACCGACACCCCACCCACCGCCCGGTTCACCCGCTCCGGCACGCGCCGGATCGGGCGAGGTCGCCCGGTGCCGGGGGGCGCCGAGCGCGGGCGGTCGGAACGTTCCGAGGGAGCCCACATGGCGGGAAAGTCGTTTGAAGCGTTGCCCCCCGATCTGGGGGAATCCCCAACGGTTCGGGGCGGGTTCACCGCCCCGACCGCTGCTGTCGAGGGGACACTCGCTGCGGTACTGGCCGACGTCGTACGCGTCGGCCAGCTGTCTGTCGACAGCCACTTCTTCGACGAACTGGGCGCCGACTCGATGGTGATGGCACAGTTCTGTGCACGGGTCAGAAAACGTGCGGACCTGCCCTCGGTATCGATGAAGGACGTCTACCGGCACCCGACGATCAGGAGCCTGGCGACGGCGCTCGAGGCCTCCGCCCCCTCCTCCCCCGTCGAATCGCCGGCCCCCGCACCCGCACCCGCTTCGGTGTCCCCGACGGGCACACCGCAATACGTCCTGTGCGGAACGCTTCAGCTCCTGGTTTTCCTCGGATACTCCTACCTCGCCGCGCTCATCGCCGGTCAGGGCTACACCTGGATCTCCGCCGGATCCGGCCCGTTCGACGCGTACCTGCGCTCGGTCCTGTTCGGCGCGGCGGCCATTGCGGGGCTGTGCGCCCTTCCGGTCCTGGCGAAATGGGTGCTCATCGGCCGGTGGAAACCCCGGCAGATCCGTATCTGGAGCCTGACCTATCTCCGCTTCTGGACGGTCAAGACGCTGGTCCGGTCCGACCCGCTGGTCCTTTTCGCCGGTTCGCCGCTCTATGCGCTCTATCTCAAGGCGCTGGGCGCGAGAATCGGCAAAGGCGCCGTCATCTTCTCCCGGAACATTCCCGTCTGCGCCGATCTGCTGTCCGTGGGCGACGGCGCACTCGTCCGCAAGGACGCGTTCCTCAATTGCTACCGGGCCCACGCCGGCCTGATCCAGACGGGCACGGTCACGCTGGGGAAGGACGCGGTCGTCAGTGAGGCCACCGTCCTGGACATCGACACCTCACTGGGCGACGCGGCCCAGCTCGGCCACGCCTCCTCCCTGCACAGCGGGCAGGCGGTGCCCGACGGCGAGCGCTGGCACGGGTCGCCGGCGCAACGGACCGAGGCGGACTACCGGGCGGTGGGCGCGGCCGACTGCGGTGCGACCCGAAAGGTGGTCCACAGCGTCCTGCAACTGCTGGCCGTAATCCTCGTGTACGTGCCGCTGGGAATCGGCGCCGTGGCCATCCTGCTCGCCGCGCTCCCGCAGCTCACCGCGGCGCTGGAACCAGGGCCCACGGCCCTGACGGGCTGGACGTTCTACCGCGACGCCCTGGCGTCCTCGCTCGTGCTGTTCGTCGGCTCCATGGTCCTCGGCCTCCTCGCCGTGGTCACCGTTCCCCGCCTGCTGAACCGGACCCTCACCCCGGACAAGGTCTATCCCCTGTACGGCTTCCACTACGGGGTGCACCGGGCGATCGCTCTCCTGACCAACAGCAAGTTCCAGACGCGGCTGTTCGGTGACAGCTCCTGCATCGTCCACTATCTGCGCCGGATCGGTTACGACCTCTCCCGGATCGAGCAGACCGGGTCGAACTTCGGCACGGAGGTACGGCACGAGACCCCGTTCCTGAGTTCGGTGGGGACCGGAACGATGGTCGCCGACGGGCTCTCGCTCAACAACGCCGACTACTCGAGCACGTCCTTCCGGGTCTCCCGGACATCGATCGGGGCACACAACTTCCTCGGCAACAGGATCGCCTACCCCACGCGAGGCAGAACGGGCGACAACTGTCTCCTGGCGACGAAGGTCATGGTCCCCATCGACGGGAAGATCCGGGAAGGCGTGGGGCTTCTCGGCTCGCCCAGCTTCGAGATCCCGCGGTCGGTGCAGCGCGACAGCACCTTCGACGGGCTCAAGAGCGAGGAGCAGCTGCGCCACTGGCTCCCCGCCAAGAACCGGCACAACGCCGCCACCATGGGGTGGTTCCTGCTGGTCAGGTGGATCTACTTCTTCCTGGTCACGCTGCTCGCCTCGGCCGCCGCCGAACTCTACGCCCCGCTCGGTGCGGCGGCGATCGCGCTGGGCAACGTCCTCATCTTCCTGTTCGGTGCCGCGTACTTCGTGCTGATCGAACGGGCGGTCACGGCCCGCCATCCCATGGGGCCGCTGTTCTGCTCGATCTACGACCTGCGGTTCTGGAAACGCGAACGCTACTGGAAGGTGCCGTCGGAGACGTATCTGCGGCTATTCGACGGCACTCCCTTCAAGAACGTGATCTGGCGGCTGCTGGGCGTCCGGCTCGGCAGCAGGGTCTTCGACGACGGCTGCTACCTGACCGAGCGATCGATGGTCACCATCGGGGACGGCTGCACGCTCAACATGGGAAGCGTCGTCCAGTGCCATTCGCAGGAGGACGGCACCTTCAAGTCCGACCGCAGCACGATCGGTTCCGGCTGCACGATCGGGGTCGGCGCCTTCGTGCACTACGGCGTGACGATCGGCGACGGCGCGGTACTCGCCCCCGACTCCTTCCTCATGAAGGGCGAAGACCTCCCACAGCGCACGTGGTGGGGCGGAAATCCGGCCCGGCAGATGCGCCGGGGCGACGGCGGGGAGTGGAGGTAGCAGCGATGGGAACGTCTGGGAAGAGCGAAACGGAACCCCGGCGCGAGGTGCCCGCCCCCGGCGGGTTCACCGCGGTACCACGGTGGACCCTCGCGCCGGTTCCGGGCACCGCCGCACACGACACGGAGCTGGCCGAGGGCCTGATGAGCGCGCTCGGCGTACTGGCACGGGAGTGGGAGGTGACGCTCCCCTCGGTGCTGCTGGCCGCGCACGCCAAGGTTCTGTCCGCGCTGACCGGTGAGCGGGAGGTCGCGACCGGCTATGTCGCCGTGCCGGGCAGCGCTCCGGTGGCCTGCCCGCTGACGACCGCGGCCGAGTCCTGGCGGACGCTGGTGCGCGAGGTGCATCGGGACGCATCCCGGTTGCCGGCGCGCCAGGACTTCCCGGCCGATGACGCCGACGGGACGCCGGGCCCGTCCGGACCGTTGCCCGAGACGGTGTTCGATCCGACCGGTGGCGACGGAGCGGCCGAGGGCGCCGTGCTGCGGGTGACAGTGGCGGACCGGGACGGTCGGCACCTGCTGCGGCTGCGGTACCGGACCGAGGTGCTCGACGAGGCCGGCGCCGCCAGAATCGCCGGATATCACCTCACCGCGCTCACGCTGATCGCCGCCGAGCCGGACGCCACGCACCGGCGGCAGAGCCTGCTGTCCGCCGAGGAACTCCGCTTCCAGCGCGAAGGACTGGCCGGACCCCGGCGGGATCTGCCGGACCACCGGTTCCACGAGCTGTTCGAGCGGCGCGTACGGGCGCACCCGGATACCGTCGCGGCCGTGCAGGGCGCCCGGCAGTGGACGTACCGCGAACTCAACGCCCACGCCAACCGGCTGGCCCATGCGCTGCTGGCGCGAGGACTGCGCCGGGAAGACGTCGTGGCGGTGGCGACCGAGCGCAACCTGGACTGGCTGGCCGCCGTCCTCGCCATCTTCAAGGCTGGGGGCGCGTATCTGCCCATCGAGCCCCACTTTCCCGCCGACCGCATGGCCACCATGCTCTCCCGTGCCTCGTGCGGGCTCGTGCTGACCGAGCCCGGCAGCACCGGCACCCTCGACCCGGCCCTGGCCTCGCTGCCCGGTGTCCGCCGGCTCCTCATCGACGCGGCGTACGAGGAGGACCGCGGTGACGGCGACCCAGGCGTCCCCGTCGCCCCCAACGACCTCGCCTACCTCTACTTCACCTCCGGCTCCACCGGCGAGCCCAAGGGCGCGATGTGTGAGCACGCGGGCATGCTCAACCATCTCTACGCCAAGATCGACGACTTGGCGGTCACCGAGGGGCAGGTCGTCGCGCAGACCGCGCCGCAGTGCTTCGACATCTCCCTGTGGCAACTGCTCTCCGCGCTGCTGGCCGGCGGGCGGACCCTGCTGGTCGGGCAGGAGGCCGTCCTGGACGTCGAGCGGTTCCTCGACACGATCGTCGAGGGCGGGGCCGGCGTGGTCCAGGTGGTGCCGTCCTACCTCGATGTCGTCCTGTCGTCCCTGGAGCGGCGCCTCCGCGAACTGCCCGCCCTGCGCTGCGTATCGGTCACCGGGGAGGCGCTGAAGAGGGAACTCGTCCAGCGCTGGTTCGCGGCCGCGCCCGGGATCAGGCTGGTCAACGCCTATGGGCTGACCGAGACATCCGACGACACCAACCACGAGGTCATGGACCGGGTGCCGGACACCGAACGGATCCCGCTCGGCCGACCCGTCAACAACGTGCACATCCATATCGTCGACGAGTACCTGTCTCCGGTGCCGCTCGGCGCCCCCGGAGAGATCGTCTTCTCCGGAGTCTGCGGACCGAGGC
>NZ_JBEZJZ010000194.1:0-8418 GCF_040651455.1 Streptomyces sp. NPDC048483 | reverse complement strand
CCCAGCTGGGCTGGGAGCCCACCGTCGACTTCCCCGAACTGATGCGCATGATGGTCGACTCCGATCTGCGCCAGGCGTCCCGCGAGCGGGAATACGGGGATCTGCTGCTGGCCGGCAGCTGGTAGTCCGCCCGGGCCCACGGGATACCTCGGCGCACGGTGTGTGTCCGGGCGTATCCCGTACCGCTTCGGCACGGCGACCGCGCCGCCACGCCGAGCCGAGGACACTACGGGATTTCGCGTAGTCCGCCCTGTGGAATGGGTGTGTGGACCACAGGGCCGGCGACCGGCCGCCGTATCCATCCCGGCGGCCCGGTCCGGCGCCATCGCCAGGAGGAGGAAGCAGCGCCATGACGACGACCACTGCGGAAGGACTCCGGGCCGTGACATAGCGGCCATGGCCGACCAGGTGCAGGCGGCCCTGCGGGCCCCACCGTAGTGGTGGCACCGCTTGAACACCTTTCCGCGGACGTGGAGTCCGCGCGATGAGGAGAGTTGCTGGCCACGGGTTCCGTAGATCATGTACTCTTACGCACGTCGGACATCACCCTTTAGGGTGATTTACGGTGTGGTGTGATGACGCCCCGTCACATCTGTGGTGTCTCCGAGGTGCGAGGAGTCCTATGGTGCGGAGCCGGAGCGTGGATTCTGACTTAGGCAGCGCCTTGGTCGGCCGAGGCGATGTCGTACACGAGCTCAACCGCTTTGCCCGCACCGCGCGTTCCGGGCGCGGGTGCTCGACGGTCGTGACCGGCCCGGCCGGAATCGGCAAGTCCGCCCTCCTGCACGCCTTCCTCAGCGGGGATGTCGGCCGGCACGCGAGGGTTCTGCAGGGCACCTGCGAGGAGGGCGCGTCGAGCGAATCATTCGGCGGGGTACGCGCCCTGCTCGGCCCGCTGGCACAGGGCGCCCCACTTGAAGGAGCCACCCGCCACGCCCTGCCCGCCCTCACCCCCGGCGCGCAGGCCGGTGAGTCGCCGCACGCCCCCGCTGTCCAGCACACCTTCCACCGCCTGCACCGCCTCGCGGTAGACATGCTGAGCCGCCGCCCGCTCGTCCTGGCCCTGGACGACATCCATCACTGCGACGAACTCTCCCTGCGCTGGCTGGACTTCCTGCTGCGCCGGTCCGACGACCTCCCCCTGCTCGTCGTCCTCACCCAGCAGGCCGAGGCCACCGCCCTCACCCGCCGTGTCCCGTCCCACCACGCCCTGACGGACCTGACCACCCACCGCCGCACGACGACGCTGCGCCTGCGACCGCTGACCGAGACGGATGTCGCCGAGATCGTCCGCGAATTCTTCCCCGCACCCGCCGCCCCCGTCTTCGTCACCCGCGCTCGGGCCGCGACCGGCGGCAACCCCCGCCTTCTGGGCCGGCTGCTGCGCGAACTGCGGGCCGAGGGCGCCGGTCCGGGCGTGGGCGGTGCCGACCGGATCGCCGAGACCGGCGGTCGCGTCCTGGCGCGCTGGGCACGCGAACTCCTGGACCGCCGGCCACCCTGGGTCGAGCAGGTCACACGGGCCGTGGCGGTCCTCGGTGAGCGGGGGACCGACCACGTCGGCGCCCTGGCCGCCGTCCCCACCGATGTCGTCGAGGACGCGCTGACGGTGCTGCGCGAGGCCGGACTGCTGGTGCCCGGCGGCAGGCACCTGGCGGACGACGCGGTGCGAGCCGCGGTGCTGGCTCCCCTGGACGCCCAAGCGCTGTCGAGCCTGCGCACACGGGCAGCCCTGCTCCTGAGCGACGCGGGCCGACCCGCCGAAGACGTCGCCGACCACCTCCTCCAACTGCCCTCGATCGGCGAACCATGGATGCCCGGCGTCCTGCTGGAAGCCGCGGCCCGCGCCGAGCGGCGCGGCGCCCCGGAAACCGCGGCGCGCTACCTGTACCGGGTGTTGGAAGTGGACCCCGACAGCGTGGAGGTCCGCGTCCGGCTGGCCAGATCACTGACCGAGACCGACCCGCCCGAGGCCATCGGCCTGCTCCGCGAAGCGCTGGCGCCGAGTGTCGACGTACGCACCCGGGCACGGATCGCCGCGCAGTTCGGCACGACTGGCCTGGCCGCACGCGAGATGTCCGTCGCCCTGGGCATCCTCGAAGACGTCCTGGACGCGCTCGACGCCGAACTCGGTCCCGACCCCCTGCCCGCCGACCGGGAACTGCGCACGCATGTCGAGTCGGTGCTCCTGATCGTCGGCACGCACGGCCGCAGCACGTTCGCCGCGACACGGAAGCGGGCCGCGGCGATGACCCTGCCTGAGGGCGACACCCCCGCCCAGTGCCAGAAGCTGGCCTCCATGGCCGTACTGACGGCACTCGACGGCCAACCCCCCGAATTGGCCGTGGAGCGCGCCCTGCGCGCCAGCTCCTGCCCCCACCTGCCCCTGAAGAGCTGGTCCCTGATCAACTCCGCCTTCGTCCTCGGCCTCGCCGACCGCACCGAGGACGCGCTACGCGCGCTGGACCGCGTCCTGCGCCACGGCCGGGAGAACTCCGCCGTCTGGACCTATGCCCTGGCCCTGTCCAACCGCGCCGTGCTCCAGCACGGCCTGGGCGCTCTCCCGGACGCCCTCGCGGATGCCAGAACGGCGGTCCAAATCAGCGGCACGGAACGGTGGGGCGAGACCATGGTCCTGCCGCGCCTGGCCCTGGCGGGCGTACTGGTGGACCGGGGTGAGGCCGCGTCCGCCGAGAGGCTGCTGACCAGCACCGAGCCCGACTGGCGCGAGCAGTACGTGTGGACCTACCACCGCTACCTGATGGCCCACGGCCGTGCCCGCCACGCCTTGGGGGACGCCGAGGGCGCGCTGGCGCTGTTCCGTGAGTGCGGCAGGTCGCTGGAGGAGGCCGAAGTGCGCCACGCGGCATACCTGCCCTGGTGGGTGGAGGCGGCCTGCGTACTCGCGGAACTGGGCCGCGCGGAGGAGGCCCAGGAGCCCGCCGCGCACGGCACCCGGCTGGCACGGCAGTGGGGCACCCCGCGCGTCCTCGGCCTGGCCGCCCTGGCCCGCGGCGTGGCCACCCCCGGCGAGGACGGCGTGGAACTGCTGGGCGAGGCGGTGCGCGAACTGTCCGCCTCACCGGCCCGCGTCGAACACGCCCGCGCCGAACTCGTCCTGGGCAAGGCCCTGTTGGCAAACGGCGACCGACCCGCCGCGCGCGAGCACCTGCGTGCCGCGGCCGGCCTCGCCCAGCGCTGCGGCGCCCTCGCACTGGGCCAGGATGCCCGCGCCGCCCTGGTGGCCGCGGGCGGCCGCATGCGGAAGATGACCGCCTCGCCCCTGGACCTGCTCACCAGCATGGAACGCAAGGTCGCCAGTCTCGCCGCCGGCGGCGCCGGCAACCGCTCGATCGCGCAGTCGCTGTACGTCAGCGTACGCACCGTCGAGATGCATCTGACCAGCGTGTACCGCAAGTTGGGCATCGCCGAGCGCGCTCAGCTCGACGAGGTCCTCCGCTCCTCGGGCGTCCGCGGAGCACGGGCGCCACGGTCGGCACCGCGGCCGGGCCGACAGGGCCGAGGGTGAGCGGACCGGGGTGGTATCTGTGGCGGGGCTGAACGACGAACAGTCATACGCTGGGTTCATATGGGCGGAGCGTCGACGCACCGAGCCGTCCCTGCTCGAACGCGAGCAGGAGCAAGCAGAGTTGACAGAGGTGGTGGCCGCGCTCGGCGAAGGCCACCCCGCCGTCGTCTCGGTGACCGGCCGCCCCGGCTTCGGCCACAACGCCCTGCTGCGCTGGACCGCCCAGCTCGCCGAGGAGCGCTCGGTACGCGTCCTGCGCGTCAGCGGCTCGCTGACCGAACGCGACCTGCGACACGGAGCCGTCATCCAACTCCTCACCCAGCTGGGCGAGCTGACCGAACACCCGCTGCGGGTGCTGCGAGAGCACCGCGAGCCGGACGGCCTGCCGGGCCTCCTCGAACTCCTGCACACCACCCGCCGCACACCCACACTCGTGACGGTGGAGGACGCTCAGTGGCTGGACCCGGCCTCCCTGCACTGGCTACAGGCCATGGTGCGCCGCCTGTCCGCGGGATTCCCCCTCGCACTGCTCGTCGGCCGCACCGGAGTGGACCCGCACGGCCCCGACTGGCTGGCCGACACCGCCCCCTCCGCACGGCTGACCCGCCACCTCACCGTCCGCGGACTGAGTCCCCGCGCGGTCGCCGCCCTCGCTGAAATGATCTTCGGCACCCCCTGCGACGAGTCGTTCGCCGCCGTGGCCACCCAGGCGTCCCACGGCAGCCCCGCCATACTGCACGCGGCACTGCACTGCCTGGCCGACGCCGGCCACCGCCCCACCGCCGACATCGTCCCGCAGCTGCGCACCCTGATCACCGACATCATCGGCGACCGCGCCGGGCGCGCCCTGCGGGGCCTGACCGACGAGGCCGTCGCCGTCCTGCGCGCGCTGGCCGTCGGCGGCGACCTGCTGGACTTCACCCTGATCTGCTCTCTGGCCGGGCTGCGCACCGTACGCGAATCCCGGCTGCGCGCGGCGCTGGAAACGGCCGGCTTCACCGTCCCCGACGGCCCCCACGAACGCATCCGCCTGCCCGTCGCCAGGGCCCGCATCCTGGAGGACACGCCGGCCGCCGAACGCGCCGGCCTGTACGCCCGCGCCGCCCACCTCGCCTACCGGTCCGGCGGCGACGACGAGGACATCGCCCGCTTCCTCCTCCATGCACCCCCCATCGGCGAGCCCTGGGCGGTCCAAGCCCTGTACGGCAGCTTCGGCGCCGCCGTGCGCCGCAGCGAGGACCTCACCCGCTTCCTCCTCCACGCACCCCCCACCGGCGAGCCCTGGGCGGTCCACGCGCTGCGCGGCAGCGTCGGCGCCACCGTGCGCCGCAGTGAGTTCGCCCGGGCCGCCGCCTGGCTGAACCGCGCCCTCGACGAGCCCCAGCACCCCGTTCAGCGCGCACAGATCAGCCTCGACCTGGCCGGCGCCGAGGCCGTGGCCGCCCCCGAAGCGAGCGACCGCAGGCTCGCCACCGTCGTCAACAGCCCGGGCAAGGGCGAACGCTGGGCCCAACTGCGCCTACGGGCCTTGGAGATGGGCCTGGCCCGCGGCGACGCCTCCTGGGGCCGCCGCGTCGCCGCCCAGGCCCTGGCCACCGCCCACGGCAGCGAGCGCGACGACCTGATCGCGCTGTACTGGTACGCCGCCCAGGACCGGCCCGAGGCCGCCGACGTCCCCGCCCCCGGCGTCCCCGCCCTGCCCAAACACCCCCTCGCCCCCGCCCAGGCCGGCATCCGCGCCGGGCAGCTCGCCGCCCACGGCCAGCACCGCGAACGGGCCGCGGAGCTGTCCCGCCGTGCTCTGGAAGCAGGCCACGACGCACCCGTCATGCCCCGCCTGGTCGCCGCCAGAGCACTCTGGCTCACCGACGCCGCCACCGAAGCCGAGGACCACCTCGCCGCCATCGTCGCCGAACTGCGGCGCCGCCAGCGCCGCCCCACGCTCGCCCGCGCCCTGGTCCTGCACGCCGAACTGCACCTGCGCGGCGGTCGCCTGGACGCCGCCGAACGCGCGGTCAACGACGCCGAACGGGCACTGCCCGCCGCCGGCTGGCACCCCTTGGCCATCCCGCACCTCATGGCCGTACGCACCGTCATCGCCGTGGAGACCGGCCAACGCGACGAGGCCCGTGCCCTGTACGACGCCCCCACACCGCCCGGATCCGAATGCGGCGTCCACTGGCCGTTCCTCGTGTTCACCCGCGCCCGCGTGGCTATCGACGAAGAACGCTGGGCCGAGGCCCTCGAACTGCTCAAGGAGAGCGGACGCTGGCTGCTGCGCAGACAGTGGGTCAACCCCGCCGTGCTGCCATGGCGTTCGCTGGCCGCCAGAGCCTGTCTCACCCTCGGTGACCGGGAACAGGCCCAGCGCCTGATCCGCGAGGATCTCACCCTCGCCCGCCGCTGGGGCGCCCCGAGCGCACTGGGCCTGGCCCAGCTGTGCGCCGGAGTGCTCGACCCGCGCGAACGGGCCGCCGGGTCCCGCCAATTCACCCGCGTCCCACGCGGGCCCAACCAGCTCGCCTACGCCTGGGCCCTGGCCGAACTCGCCACGGAGGAGGCCACCAACGGCGACCGCACCAACGCGGCCCGTCTGCTGACCGAACTGTCCCGCCACACCGTCACCCGCACCTCCAGGCGCTTGGCCGAACGCGTACGGCGGCTGGCCACCCAGCTGGAACAGACCGCCACGCCCGACGACTCCACCCTCCCCAAGGACTGGGCCGTCCTGTCACCCGCCGAGCAGCGGACCGCCGAACTGGCCCGCGGCGGCCTGGGCAACCGAGAGATCGCCGAACAGCTCTCGGTGAGCCGGCGCACCGTCGAACTGCGGCTGAGCAGTACGTACAAGAAACTGCGCATCACCTCACGCGAGGAACTCCGTGCGCAGAGCCGACCGACGGAAAGGACATAACCGATGCTGTATGAGCGGGAATCCGAACTGGACCGCATCGGCACCGCAGTGCGCCAGGCACAGGCGGGCCGTTCCTCCGTACTTCTGGTGACCGGCCCCCTGGGCATCGGCCGGTCCTCCCTCCTCGAGGAGGCCGGCGCATCTCCCCCCGAAAACTTACGGGTGTTACGCGCCAACGCCGCCCCCATGGAGCAGGACTTCGCCTTCGGCATCGTCCACCAGCTCCTCGGCCCCCTCCTGGCCGACGACCTCTCCACCCCCGGCGACCACGACGTCCCCGCTTCCGAAGCCGTCCTGCACGGCCTGCGGTCGTTACTCGCCGAAGCCTGCGCCACCACCCCCGTACTCATCCTCGTCGACGACCTGCAGTGGGTCGACCTCCCCTCCCTGCGCTGGCTCGCCTACCTGGCCCGGCGCGCAGACGGGATGCGCGTCGCCCTCGTGTGCACCCTGCGTGACGGCGACCCCCGAGCCCAGCACCCGCTCGTCGGCGACCTCGCGGACGCCGCCGACATCCTGCGCCCCGCCCCGCTCTCGCTCGACGGCACCCGGGCCCTGATCCACCACCAGCTGGGCGAACCCGCCGAGGACAGCTACGCCCACGCCTGCCACGACACCTGCGCCGGCAACCCCCTCTTCCTCCAGTCCGTCCTGTGCGACCAGGCCCTCAACGGCCACCGCCCCACCGCCGAACAGGCCGACCAGGCCCGCACCTTGCGCCCCACCCAGCTCCGCGATCGGCTGGCCGGCTGCCTCCAGACCCAGCCCGGCCCCGTACGCGACCTGGCCGCGGCCATCGCCGCCTTCGGCGACCACGGCGAGCCCGACCTCGTCCGGCGCCACGCACGACTGGACGCCATCAGCTACCAGCGGGCCCTGCGCGCCCTGCACCGCCTCGGCCTGCTCGCCCCCCACGACGACACCCCACGCTTCCTCCACCGTGTCGTATGCGACGCCGTCGATTCCGGCCTCACCATCGCCGAACGCGAACGCTCCCGGAACGCCGCGGCCGAAATCCTCCACCAGGCCGGCCGCCCGGCCGAACACGTCGCAGATTTGCTGATGGGCGTCACCGACACCCACCGCCCGTGGGCCATACGGGTACAGCGGACGGCCGCGGAAGCCGCGCTGCGCCGCGGCGTGCCGGAGGCCGCCGCCCGCTACCTGCGGCGCGCCCTGCTGCAGAGCACCGCGGGCGACGGCGAACGCGCGCGCTTGCTGATCGACCTGGCCAAAGCCGAACGCGGCATCGACCCCGCCGCCTGCGAACGCCACATCAGCCAGGCCGTACGCCTGCTGTCGTCGGCCACCGACCGGGCCGCCGCCACCTTGCTCCTGCCGCCCAGCTTCCTCGGCGGCGCAACCTCCTCGGCGGCGGACCTGCTGCGCAACGTCTCCGAAGACTTCGAGCCCACAGATCCGCGCCAGGGATGTCCCAGCGAGATCTCCCTGCGCCTGGAAGCGCGCCTGTGGCACGCCGGGCACGAGAACCCGGCGGAGCTGACCGGCGCGGTGGAACGCCTGCGCTCACTCGGCACCCCGCCCCCCTTGGACACCGGCGGCGCCCGCGAACTGGCGGCCGTCCTGAACAACGCGGGGGTCCTCTCAGGCGCCCTGCCGGCACCGGACGTCGCGGCCCTGGCCGGACAGATCCTGGAACGTGAGCCGGTGACCTCCGCACCTGCCCGCACCGCACTACCGTTGGTCGCGGTGGCCCTGTACGCCGCCGACGCGGTGGAAGGCATCAACACCCGTCTGTCCTGCGAGCCGCACACCGACCGCCCGCACGCGGGGGTGCACGCCGAGAACGCCCTGATCCAGCTCGCCTGTGGACGCCTGACCCAGGCCCGCGAACAGGCCGACCGGGCCGCCCAACTGGCCGACGCGGACTGGCGCGAGCCGGCCACGGTCGTCCGGGCCGCGGTGGCCATGGAATCCGGCAACATCGAGCTGATCGAACGCCTCCTTGAGGACC
>NZ_JBEZJZ010000193.1:0-8422 GCF_040651455.1 Streptomyces sp. NPDC048483 | reverse complement strand
GAGCTACCTCGCCGGCCTCGAACTCCGCGCCTCGATGATCTGGCTCGGAGATCTCCTGCAAGTAGCCGATTGATCACGACATCACACAGGCCCTAACACCGCACCCCACCCGGGCCGCGACGCCGGCCAACACGTGATCAGCGTTGCCGAACGCGCCATCAGGCCCATCGGACAAGACCCTGGGGCGAACTCAGAAAGCGGCACAGCGGGATGCCGCACCAACCGTGGTCCTGCACCAGGTGGGTGCCGAGGTCGGGCAATTCTCTTGCGCGCCCCATGGTGCGATTGAGCGCGGGGAGTTTTTCCACCCGATGGGATGCTGCCAAGCGGCGACTCGTCACGGCAGTGGCCGGGAGTGCGCGAGGAAGGCGGAGTACGGCCACAGAGTAGGTCCATGCGACATGTGCCTTGGCGCCGTGCTGCCACGCGCGGAGGTGGAACAGGCTCACCTCCCGACCGTGGAAGCTGCCCTGGAGCAGATTCCGAATGGCGAGGCCATCGGGGCCGAGGCTGAACGGGTAGCCGCCGCGGTCGAACGTGGCGAGGTAGTCCCGGGCGTGCTTGCGGTACGTCCAGGCCGGGTCGTCCCGGAAGCGCTTGATGCTCTTGATGCTCTTGCGAATCTCAAACACGGTCAGTCAGAGCTGCCCAGTTCAGTGTTGGCGGCGTTGCCGGCGCCGTAGATGATGCCGTCGATGGGGATCTGCTGCCATCCGGGAACCCCCCACGGTCGGTTGCACGGTGCCCACCGCCGCCGTCGTTGATCTTTTCCCCTGCGTGGTTCGCGCCACCAGCGGCATAGTGCTTCAGCCCGGCACTCAGCTGCCGCAGGGACGTCATCGTGTTACGGGTCATCCCCACGTACATGCGACAGGACCTCGGCGGACTCGGACATCACTCCGAAGGCGTCGTCCACGTTCTCCGCCCGCGAGGCAAAGGTGCTAATACGGCCGTCCAAGCGCTCGGACGAGGGCGTGAAGTCCTTCGCCAAGGCATTGACCGGCTCGGGATGAAGGGAAAAATGCTCGCCCAGGGAGCGTAGGCATACGGCCGCCGCGACTTTGCTGTACCCAACACGGATTTCACGGACCGTTGACGCAATCCGAAGATTCTGTAGATGTGTTCGTGATGCCGGTCAGCTCGGGGCACCAGACCAAGCGCCACTGCACCGGCACCGCCGACTCGCCATGCTCCGCCGGGCCCTCAACGACCACTCCCTGCCTCTGCGAAGCCGCGTCGTTGCCGCGCTCGTTCTGATCTATGCCCCACCTGTCAGCCGCATCGTTCGCCTCACATCGGCGACATCGCCGACATCACCGACGACGGCACCACCTTCGCCGTCAGCCCAGGGCGTTTCTTTCGGATCACGACGCCGCCGTAGCCGTCGTAGTGCAGCCGCCGCTCGGGGCTGCTGTTGCCTGCTGTTGACTGCCTGCATGAGCATTGATTGGACGCAGACAAGTACGCGGGAGAACGTCCGGGTCAGGCACTTCCACGAGGGTGATTCGGTGGAGGAGCTGACCTTCCTGCTCCACCGCGCGTACGCGGACCACGCCGCAGCCGGGCGGGTCTTCTTCGCTTCTTACCAGTCTCCGCAGGACACCCGACACAGGCTGAGCAAGGGTGAGTGCTGGGTCGCGATCAAAGATGACGAATTGGTCGGGACCGTGACCGTGTCCGCTCCCCACGCGACGCCCATCGGGTATCCCGCACCGGAGGGGGCGGGATCGTTCTGGCAGCTGGCAGTGGATCCCTCACAGCGGGGAAGCGGGTTGGGACACCGGCTCCTGGCACTGGCAGAGTCCAGGATCGCCGCCCTCGGTTTGTCGCACGTTGCCATCGACACCTCCGCAGCGGCGGACGACCTGGTTGCCTGGTACCAGCGACGCCGATATGAGCCGATCGGGACGTGGCGGTGGGGCGTCACCAACTACGACAGCGTTGTCCTCGCAAAGGACCTCTCGACGAGCCTGGATACCCCTGAGGATCACCGTCCGGCCCATAGGTAAATGCCCGCGAGGTCGAGCCCGGCTCGGTAGATGGTTGCGGTCTTGTCGTAGCGGGTGGCGAGGCCGCGCCACAAGAATCGGCCTGGGCAGGCACTCCCGATCGGGGCCCCGGTGAGCCGTCGCCGCGAGGCCCAGAACGTTGCTCCCGAAGTGTCGCCACCGCGTCGTGCCCGACACCGGAGTTGGTACAGCCAACTGACCAGCTGTGCCACCGCTACGGCCACGGTGGGAACCCGCTTTCCCTGGGGGCGGACCAGGTGTTGTGTGACGGGGGCTCATTGACCTTCGGGGACTCGTTCTCGGGGGATATGGCTCTGCGGCGAGTTGTTGCACGACTCGAAGCAGGAATTGCTCATGCGGGAGTCTCCCGTGGTGATGCCGTCTGGGCAGAAGTACTGGACGGTCCTGGACGACGACCTGGAGGTCGTCCCCGTCCCCCTGGCTGCCGGCTCACTGCTCTGGCCGGTTCACGCGGATCAGGGTCTGCTGCCCATGGGCGACGAGCTTCCGCTTGCCGTCGCCCTGAAACCCGAACACCTCGAGCCGGCACACGGTCAGGGTGCGTCCGGGCTTCAGGACCGTCCCGACCGCCTCGATGTGGTCGCCGACGGCGGGCGAGAGGAGGTTGATCTTGTACTCGACCGTGAGGACCTCGGTGTTCTCGGGGAACAGCGTGTAGGCGGCATAGCCGCCCGCGCTGTCTGCAATGGCGCTCGTGGCGCCGGCGTGGAAATAGCCGTGCTGCTGGCTCACCTCAGGACGAGCCGGGAGCACGATGTGCACGCGGCCCGGCGCGATGTGCGTCATCCGTGCACCGAGGTGGGCCATCAGCCCTTGGCGGTCGAAGCTCGCCTGGATGCGCTTACGCACCTCGGGGCTCGCCTGTTCCTGCTGCGTCTGGTCTTCCACGTGCTCTCCTTCGTACGGGGTGAAGCGGGTTCGTCAGCCGGCCAGGCGTTCCGCCAGCAGGACCCCGCCGATGACGATCATCGTGGCACCGGAGGCCCGGGTGACTGCCCGGGCCGCCGAGGGCCGGGTCTTCAACACGGTGCGGGCGAGCACGCCGACGGTGAGGTAGACGAGGGCGCAGGCCGTCATGTGGAGCGCGCTGAGAAGGCCCGTCTGTGCGGCGACCGGCCGGCCCTCCCCGGGGTCGATGAACTGCGGGAACAGCGAGAAGTACAGCAGCAGCGCCTTGGGGTTGAGGCCGCTGATCCCGGCGCCCTTGAGCATGATCTGCCCGCGCGAGATGGCGATGGTTTCCGTGGACGTCCCCAGGATTGCCGGCCGGCGCAGGACCCCCCAGCCCAGCCACATCAGGTAGGCGGCCCCGGCTACGGTCAGCGCGGTGAGAACGGTCGGTGAGCTCGCCACGATCACACCAGGCCCGCGACGGCGAGCAGCGTGTATCCCACGTATCCGGCTATCAGCCCGGGGATTGCCGGGACGACCGACCGGTCCCGCAGGCCGGCCGAGATCGCGTAGGCCCAGTCCGCGCCTGGGGTGAACACCAGCGGCAGATCCACTGCCAGGAAAGCCGCCACCGTCGTCGTGTCCATCGATCGATCCCTCTCACGTTCGTGCTCTGAGAGAGGAGATGAGGTGCGATCTTCCCGAAAATGTTTCCGCATTTACTCCATGGTCCTGAACGCCCTGGTGAACATTCCCGGCCGGTTCGGCCGGCCCCCACACTGTGATGCCCCGTCACGCCTTGGCGGAAGAAATCCGGTGATGCGACGCCCTCTACACCCATCCGATCACCCAAGGAGATACCGCCAGGTCGCTACGGACCTGATCCGGCGCGGGCACCACTGGCTGTGACCATCGAGATGGCTGTCTATGCGCGATCTGAACGTGGCGTGGCGGTGCCGTCGGGAGTCGTTTCGGGTTTCGTGTGGAGGATGTCGCAGGCCTGTTCCGCGGCGCGGGCGATGCTCTCGGAGACGAAGTCGGCGAAGCGGGCCATGTTCTCGAGGCGGGCGGCGGCCGGGGTGTGGGGGCCGAGGACGCCGACGCCCTGCCGTGCGATCTCGACGAGGTGGGCGGTGGCGCGGGCGCTGGCCATCATCGACTGGTACCAGACGTCGTTGTCGAAGACGTAGCGCTCGCGGCGGCGTTCGTCGCGCTCCCGGCGGATGAGGCCCTGGCTGTCGAGGTAAGCGATCGCCTTGGAGACGGACGCCGGGCTGACCCACCACAACGGCGGCTTTTTCGGTT
Source organism: Streptomyces sp. NPDC048483 (assembly GCF_040651455.1). Lineage (NCBI taxonomy): Bacteria > Bacillati > Actinomycetota > Actinomycetes > Kitasatosporales > Streptomycetaceae > Streptomyces > Streptomyces sp. NPDC048483. The sequence goes on along the minus strand of NZ_JBEZJZ010000193.1, from coordinate 4,196 downwards.
GGGCGGCGCTGATGTACAGCACGCCCGACGGCAGTAAGACCCTGACCGCCTCGCTGACCACCGGGGACGCCGAGCTCGACTTCGCCGCCACGGCCGCGGCGTTCCAGAAGGCGCAGCAGAGGCTCGTCAAGGAGGTGTTCTGCAGCGGGCAGGCCGAGGCGGCTCACGAGGCGGCCGAGTTGGCTCAGTAGACGGGGCCGAGCAGCGCGAACCGGGCCACGCCAAGCTCGCTGAGCTGGGCGTGGCCGGTCCACATGCGCGGACGCCGGGCCGAGCAGGCACAGGGCCCGATCTGCCTGAGGGTCTTCAAGGAGAAGATCAGTGGCAAGCTGCCATCTCGTTGGAGAAAGCCTGCTTCGGTGTCTCACACGAGATGGCTTCCACGAAAGGCGCGTTCGCGATAGAGGTGCGCCACACGCCCAAATTGGCGGGAAGGGTCACCGAGACAGTGTCGGCGACCAGAGCCCGACGGCTGTCCCGCCGCGAAGATGCTGCTCGTAGGTCACGACCTTGCCGTGGATGACTTCAAGGCTCGCGTTGAGGTCGTCAATCCTGGCGCGCACGTGGGATTCGTGCTCGCGCAGCAGCGCAAGGCGGTCCGGCTCGTTGCCGGGCCCCGCCCGGACAAGTTCGGCGAACTTCTTGATCGCGGCGATGGGCATCTCTGAGTCTCGGAGTCGGCTGCACAGCACGAGCCAGTCCACATCTGCCTGTTCGTAGATCCGCTGGCCGCCACTGGAGCGCGGGATCTCACGCAGGAACAGGCCCTCGCGTTCGAAGAACCGCAGTGCATGCACGCTCATTCCGGTCATCTCGGCGACCCTCCCAATGGGCAGGCCACCCGTGTCCTTGCTCATCACAGCAACGTACCTTGACCTAGCGTGCAGTCTAGGTTTTAGCGTCGTAAGCATGATCACGAAACAGCTCAGGATCGGCACCGGATTCGGTGCCCACAGCACGGCCGACGATGTTCTCTCAGGGATCGATCTGACAGGAACGACCGCCCTGGTCACGGGTGGCTACTCGGGCCTCGGACTGGAGACCACCCGCGCTCTCGCCCGTGCAGGAGCACATGTCATCGTCCCCGCCCGCCGCCCTGCCCTCGCCGAAAGGGCTCTGCACGACATCCCCGGGACGGAGGTGCACACACTCGATCTGGCAGACCTGGACAGTGTCCGAGTCTTCTGCGAACGCTTTCTGGAGACCGGCCGTCCCCTCGGCATCCTCATCAACGGCGCCGGCGTGATGGCCTGCCCAGAAACACGTGTCGGCCTGGGCTGGGAGGCACACTTCGCGGTCAACCACCTCGGCCACTTCGCGCTTGTCCACCGCCTCCGTCCGGCCTTGGCCTCCGGAGGGTCCCGGGTGGTGTCCATTGCCTCGTCCGGACATTTCCTGTCCGACATCCGCTGGGACGACATCCACTTCCGCACCGGCTATGACCGCTGGCTGGCCTATGCCCAGTCCAAGACCGCCAACGCCCTCTTCGCCCTGCACCTCGACAGCCTTGGTGCGGCCAGGGGCCTGCGTGCCTTCGCGGTGCACCCCGGCAGCATCCTTACGCCATTGCAGCGTCACATCCCTCGTGAGGAGTGGCTCGCGCAAGGCTGGGTGACCCCGGACGGCGAGCCGACCGACGGTTTCAAAACCCCGGAGCAAGGCGCGGCGACAGCCGTATGGGCGGCAACCTCACCTCTGCTCGACGGCCAGGGAGGGGCCTACTGCCAGGACTGCGACATCGCGGAACCGGCTGCCACTGACGACATGCTCATCGGCGGAGTCAAACCCTGGGCCACCGACCCGGACTCGGCATCCCGGCTCTGGGAACTCTCCAGCAGACTCACCGGGCTGAACGCGTTCTGATGAAAACGAACCGCCTGGGACAAGGGGTGCTGAAGGCTCAGCTTGCCGTTTAGCGTCGTTCCGGAGGATGCGTGGAGGACGCACTGGGAGGCTGGCACGATGAACCCCCATGAATGATCAGCAAACTGCGGAGGCTCAAGCTCTGCGCTTGGTGACGGCCCGCTTCCCACACGCTCTGGGCGCCACGCTCGGTGGCTCGGCCGCCCAGGGCCGCGCCACCTCGGCCAGTGATCTGGACGTGGCCATCCTCTTACCGGACTCGGACAGCAGCCGCCGCGAGGTCATCCGCCATGACGGCCGCCTGGCCGAGTTGTTCGTGAACACCGTCGCGGACGTGCCCGAGTTCTTCGAGTGGGACCGGGCCCGTCGCCGCGGGACCGTTCTGTTCATCTACGCCGAGGGCTTGCCCCTGACCGACCCGCACGGCCATCTGGCCCGTACCCGCGATCAGGCGCGAGCGGTGCTCGCGGCCGGCCCTCCCGTGCTGACCCCGGAGGAGTGGGAGCGCGGCCGTTACGTGCTCACCTGCTACATGGATGACCTGGTCGATACCTCGCCGGCTGATCGGTACGAGCAGCTGTCCATCGCCGACCACACCCTGCGCGAGGCAGCACACCTGCTCACGGCCCACCACAATGCGTGGACGGGTATCGGTAAATGGCTTCCGCGCAGACTGCTGAGCGCGGACCCGAAACGGGGCGAATCTCTGTTGGACGGTCATCAGGCGGTGGCCGAACGCGCCGACCCCGTGCCGTTGGTGACTGCCGTGAGGCAGGTGCTCGACCTGCAGGGCGGACCGCTGAGGGAGGGCTACTCGCACCGCTGGCGCACCTGAGTCGCCTGACGAGTCAACGCCCCTGCCTCAAGACTCGCCTTGCCCGACCTCGAACACGCCTCGAAGCGGGATGCGGTCGTGAAGTGTCATGCTTCCGGACGGAGTTGTACGCGTGTCTGACCGCACGGGGCGACGCGCTGTGCGAGTTAGGCGACGCGCTGATGTGCACGGACGGGCCGGTGCGGACGCTGCTCGACCTCGCACTCGCGCCCGAGCACAGCCGTGGTCACGGGTCTCTGTACATGCCTGTCCACCAGAGGCAGCAGACCCGCGACGCGGCCGCCGGACTGTCTCTCCCAAGTGTTCATTTGGGAGAACGCGGTCCGAGCCAGTGCGCCCTGCCCTTGGGGCGGAGCCGCGTCGCGTGCGGCGGTCTCTCAGTCGGAGGCGCGCAGGGAAGCGTCCAAGGTGCTCATGAGTTGCGCAACGCGATTCTTAGCGGTCGGCGCAAGAGGGTAACGGGTAAGAACAGCGATCAATACCGGCGTGGCACGTTGCCGAGCCTGTTCGATCAGCATGTTTCCGACCGCGGGGTCGTCGCCTGCGCTCAGCTCGGCAATGCGCGCGACACTCGCGGGGGCGCGCAGGATGTGTCCTACCTGGGTGGCTCGCGATATCGGGTGCAGGTACGCGGCGGATGCGGCATCGCCAGCGGACCGTGCAGCAAGACGTGCTGCTTCGGTGCCCGCTTCCTTTGCGGCTCGGTGTGCGTCCAGTGAGGTGACGCGCTGCAGCTTGGTCCTTGGCGCGCCGTTGATGAACTCCCATGCGGCATCAAGGGCTGCGCGGGGACGAGGATCACCAGGAACGGTCTCCTCGAACACGGGGAGGACTTCCTGGGCGCTCTCCGCCACGTAGCGCGCCACAACTCGCAGCTCGTCCATGGTCAACTCGAATTCACCAGACACAGTCGTCATGGACTCGATCCTCCCCTACTTGGAGCGCTGCCCCGGCGGCGTTCGTGGCCGCCGCCGCCACGTCGGCGCCCGTCCATCCGTCAGCCTCCGCTCCGTCCTCGTCCTCGTCGAGTCCAGGCGCGTCCGGGTCGCGCAGGGGCCGCAGGGCGCCGGCGGTCGAACCGGACGACGATGACGACGCCGGTGAGCAGTGAACCGACGGCACGCCAGTGAAACGACGGCACGCCTCGGACGGGACACCTCTCCTACGTGTCCGAGGTGTCTGAGCTGACGATGCCGGTGAGGGCACGCAGGCCGGCAACAACCTCGGATGCGTCGGGGGCTTGCTCGGGGTTGGTGAGCCACTGCGTCATCAGGCCCGTGAACAGGGCCATCTGTGCGGCGCCCAGGGTGCGGGCGGCAGAGTCGTCGATCTCGTCCTCGGGCGTGCTGAGCAGCAGGGCGGCCAGGCCCCGGCGGCCCTGGTCTTGACCGCCGGCCAGATGACGGCGCAGATCGTCGGAGTGTTCGGCCTGGAGGAGGGCCTCGAGCGTGGCCAGCCACAGGGTCCGGTCGTCGGGGTCCGCCATCACAGCCCGGCC